>JANJXJ010000201.1 GCA_024709105.1 Lentimicrobium sp.
ATCTGTTCAAATTATAGTAACCGGAAATGTTACCTTGATTTGAATGACAGATTCATGAACAGGGGCAATTTTAATACCCTGTGATCAGGCAGCAAAAGAATTACAAATTCTATTTTATCAATACTCCCGAAGAAGACTTTAAATTTCCAGCTTCAATAATACCGGATTTTTCAGTGTCAATTCTGGGGGATTGTCCATCGGAGTCGTAAATAATCCTTCCTGTGCCCTCTCCTATCCAGACACCCCCGGGATTATCGTTATTGTCGAGCATAAAGTTGGCAAAATAGGGATTTTGAATCCCTCACGAGCTGGGGCATTATGAGTTGCATCTTTATAAGAAAAATGGATTTACAGACAATGATGAAACGCTGAACCATTCTTCACAACCATTCTTGAGTCAGGAAGATGTTGAAGCCAATGAATTTGCAGCAGAGTTTCTAATGCCAACAGAAATGTTTGCCAAAGAATGCAAAGGAAAAGTTTTCAATCATAAAGTGATTGAGCATTTGGCAGCAAAGTTTGAAGTAAGCAAGACAGCAGCGATTTTAAAATTAGTAAAAAAGGGTAATGATAACCATCCCATTTTTGTTGTTTGTTGTCAGGACAATAAAATGAAATGGTTAAAAAGTCAAACGATTGGTGGTATTACTCACTATTTAAAAAAGATTCACCACCGCCAAGCGGAAGTGTAGCTTTTGAAGTTTTCACAAAGGGAATTTCCTACCATGGAGAAGAATCATCACAACAAATTTGGAAGTCAGATTGGTTTGAAGTGAAAGACGAAGAACCCGATTCCAGGTTCTATGAGTATTACTTATTCGTTCCTTCCTTCAATTACATGATAAGTGTCATATGGGAAAAGTGACGCTTCAAACAATTTCCACCAAACCTACTATGCTGTCTTTTGTTTGATGTCAAACATTTGACACTAAAACAATTTTGCTGTCTTTTGTTGGTTTTTGATTATATTTGCAATCTCAAACAAAAGATACAGTGGCAAAGGATTTTATCATAGAAAGGCTAAAAAAGGAATTCAAAGGAAGAGAATCTTTTTCCAGAGAAGAACTTTTTGACTTCTACCTACAATTTGACCCCGATTTGAAAGAAGCAACATTTAGATGGAGAATTTATCATTTGAAGGTTAATAAAATCATTACTGCAGTTAAAAGGGGGCTTTTTACATTTTCATTCAAACCTATTTTCATGCCTGAAATTGGTGAAGTTGAAAAAAAGATTTCCGGTAAAATTGAAAAGCAATTTGACCAACTTAAGTATTGTATTTGGTCAACCAAAATTGCTCATGAATTTATGCTCCACATTCCAGGTAAGGTTATCACAATCTTGCAGGTAGAAAAAGGTGCTCTTGAACCGGTCTACAGTTTTTTAAAGGAAGAAAACATTCGCAATATCTTTATCGAACCTGAGGACAAAGAAATTGAACGATATATTTATGAATCTGAAAATGCAATTATTTTACAATCATTAGTTTCAAAATCACCTACACAAAAAATTAAAAAGGTCTCAACAACAACACTTGAAAAATTAATAGTGGATTTATATTGCGATAAAAAGCTATTTGCTGCATTTCAAGGAAGTGAACTTGTTCATATAGTCAACAATGCATACAACAGATATTCTATTGACTTCACCAAGCTTTTTAACTACTCAAAAAGAAGGAGAAAGGAAACAGAGATGATGGAATTTTTTTCAGACAAAACAGATATCCCAAATACTATCTTGAATGATTGATATCAAATCACTAACACCGGAATGGATTGCTGAGAAAAGACAAAAGTATAGCAAAGACCCTGGCTTGATGGAGAGCATGATTCATGCTCTGTATTTATTAGAACAATTGCAGCTAACCGGATTGGATTTCATTTTCAAAGGAGGAACAAGTTTGGTTCTGCTGATGGAAGAACCCAAAAGATTTTCTGTTGATATTGACATTATTGTAAATCCGAAAATTAATCGCCAGGAATTGGAAATGTTTCTATCTAAAATTATAGCATCAAGTGCATTTATAAGGATGGAATTGGATGAAAAGAGAAGCTATCAGGGTGAAATCCCAAAGGCTCACTATAAATTTATTTATACTTCAAATTTTGCCAATAAAAATGTTGAAGGTCAGGTTATTTCCAATCCCGAAAGAGAAATATTACTGGATATATTATTTGCGGAGAACCATTACCCATTGATTATAGAAAGAGCTTTAGAAACAGAATGGTTAATACATACTGACAATCCAGTAATTGTCAAAACTCCCGACATCAACTCAATTACAGGTGATAAGCTCACAGCATTTGCACCAAATACGACAGGAGTACCTTACAACATAGAGAAGGAAAAGGAAATATTAAAACAACTTTTTGATGTTGGAAGCTTGTTTCATTTACTTACAGATAAGGAAGTTTTAAAAGGTCATTTATTGAGTCAGCAAAATGCGAAATTGCTTACAGACCTGAAAGGAAAATCGAATCGGTTGAACAGGTATTAAATGACACAATTGAAACCGCATTGTTAATTGCGCGAAAAGACATATTAAAAACAGATGATGAGAAAGCAAAATACAATGAGATAAACACAGGTATAAATCAATTCAGACACTTTGTTTTTCAAGGTAAGTTTGGTATTTTGGAAGCACAAGTTGCAAGTGCTAAAGCTGCTTATTTAGCGGCAATCATTCTAAAAGACTACAAGGATGATTTAAAGGTGTTTAACAAAGGTATTCCTTTGCCTGAATATTTGATAACAAACCCCGAATACAAATACTTAAACAAGCGGTTAAAGTATGTTGAGAGTGGTGAAGCACTTTATTATTGGTTTCAAACTATCAATTTATTGTTCCCAAGCAAATTGTAGCCCCGCCTTCGCATAGCCGCAAAACGAAATTGCCAAAAATTACGTTGAAATGGGATCCGCCCTCAGGTCTGGTAAAATGGCCGAAGAAATATATAAGGCAGGATATCCTGAATTCTGCAAAACCAAAATCGAAGAATTTGCGAATGTTTTTGCTGCGGTTTACAATTCATAATCTCAACCGTATCTCCCTGAACTGAGTGCAAATAAATTG
>JANJXJ010000227.1 GCA_024709105.1 Lentimicrobium sp.
CCGAGCCTGGCACCGGCTGATGTTGTATAATTCTGGGCATTTGAAACCAATGCCATCGAAAAAAGTAACAAAAGGATGAATGCTGAGTTAGTTCTCATGGTTGTGTATTTTATCTGTTGTTATAGAAGCAAGTAATGTGCCACACTTATGATATTTAGGAACAGAAGAAAGTTAAAAAAAAAGCCCCGGCATTCACCAGGGCTGAGATAATATTGTACTTTTATTAAACATCAATCTTTGCATATTTGGCATTTTTCTCAATAAAGTCCCGGCGCGGGGGTACTTCATCACCCATCAGCATCGAGAAAATGCGGTCAGCTTCGGTGCCATTGTCAATGGTAACCTGTCTGAGTGTCCTGAACTCAGGATTCATTGTGGTAAGCCAGAGCTGTTCTGAGTTCATTTCTCCGAGACCTTTGTAACGCTGCACGTGTACGCTGCTCTCTTTGCCATTTCCCGTAAATTCAGCCACGGTTGCCAGCCTTTCTTCCTCGGTCCAGCAATAACGTTCGTTGTTGCCTTTTTTTACCAGATAAAGCGGTGGAGTAGCAATGTAAACGTATCCGTTTTCAATCAGTTCCTTCATGTATCTGAAGAAGAAAGTAAGTATGAGGGTTGCAATGTGGCTACCGTCAACATCGGCATCGGTCATGATTACCACTTTGTGATACCTCAGTTTAGTAAGATTCAGCGCTTTGCTGTCTTCTTCAGTGCCAATTGAAACGCCCAGTGCTGTAAAGATGTTCTTGATTTCCTCGTTTTCGAAAATCTTGTGCATCATGGCTTTTTCAACATTCAGAATTTTACCTCTGAGCGGGAGAATAGCCTGAAAGCGGCGGTCGCGGCCTTGTTTGGCGGTTCCACCTGCCGAATCTCCCTCCACTAAGTAAAGTTCACAAAGTTGAGGATCACGTTCACTGCAGTCGGCCAGCTTTCCCGGAAGGCCTGAGCCTGAGAGCACATTTTTACGCTGTACCAGTTCGCGAGCTTTACGTGCAGCATGGCGGGCTGTAGCAGCCAGAATCACCTTGTTAACAATAGTGCGGGCTTCTTTGGGATGCTCTTCAAGATAGTAGCTCAACAATTCAGCCACCAGCGTGTCAACTGCACCCATTACTTCGTTGTTGCCCAATTTGGTTTTGGTCTGCCCTTCGAACTGCGGCTCCTGAACCTTCACAGAAATAATGGCTGTAAGCCCTTCACGGAAGTCATCGCCGTTAATGTCAAACTTCAGTTTGGCAAGCATTCCTGACTTGTCGGCATAAGCCTTGAGTGTACGGGTGAGCGCACGGCGGAAACCTGCCAGGTGGGTTCCTCCTTCGTGTGTGTTGATGTTGTTAACGTAAGAATGTATATTTTCACTGAAGGAAGTGTTGTATTGCATGGCAATTTCCACAGGAATGTCGTTCTTCTCACCTTCAATGTAAATGGGCTCTGGCATAAGCTTTTCGCGCATTCCGTCAAGATACTCGATAAAATCGCGCAACCCGTTTTCCGAATAAAATGAGTTTGATGCAAAGTTGCCGTTTTCGTCCTCATCGCGCTCATCGGTAATGGTAAGCCTGATTCCTTTGTTCAGATAGGCCAATTCACGAAGGCGTGAACTGAGTACCTCCATATCATAAACCACCGAAGTAAAAACGGTGTCGTCGGGTTTGAAATAAACAGTGGTTCCGGTTTTATCGGTAGTACCTGTTTCTTTAACAGAGTATTGAGGTTTTCCTATATTGTATTCCTGCTGATAGATTTTTCCATCACGCTGAACCGTTACTCTGAGTAAGCTTGAAAGTGCATTAACACAGGAAACCCCCACACCATGCAAACCTCCTGAAACTTTGTAAGAGCCCTTGTCGAATTTACCTCCGGCATGAAGCACAGTCATTACAACTTCAAGGGCTGAGCGCTTTTCTTTTTCGTGCATATCCACCGGAATACCACGGCCGTTGTCGCTCACCGTAATGGAGTTGTCTTTGTGAATAAAGACATTAATAGTGTCGCAATAACCGGCCAGCGCCTCATCTATGGAGTTGTCAACTACCTCGTAAACCAGATGGTGCAGACCGCGGGTGCCAATGTCGCCGATGTACATGGCCGGACGTTTACGAACTGCTTCAAGACCTTCAAGAACTTGTATATTATCGGCGGTGTAATTGCTGCTTCCGTTTCCATTCGTGCTTCCGTTGCCATTGACAATGGAATCATCGTTCAATTCGCTCATATTCAACAAATTAGTAATTTTAGTTTAACAAGCAAAGTTAAGAATTTAATCATTACAAATTACATTTTTTCTGTTTTATGGCTGTGGAAGTTATTAACAATTTCAGAATTAAATTATTGCCGGTTGCTATCAGGTGAAAAGCATGTTTTCTTAGCGGTTTAAAACAGAAACACCGGAGAAATACTCTCCGGTGCAGCTCAAAATATGTGACCGAACTTAAGGTCTGAACAGAATTTTTATCCTGAGATAAAATTAAAATGAGTAAGCAATTCCGCCCATTACATTAAACCGGTATCCCGGATAATTGTACCAAACAAAATTACGCGCTCCTGTAAGATTGTTAAAGTTGAGAAATGCCGACAATGATTTGGTATAACGATACTCTGCGCCAAGTTGCGATTCAAGGTATGGTTTCATTTTTACCACCGCAATGCCTTCGGAATCATCTGTCTTTTTTGCATATTGATTGCCGGCAAGCGCGAGACTGGCATTGACAATAATTTTGTCTCCAATATTGTAAAATCCTTCTGCTCCGATGGTGGTAGAGGGTTTATGCCAGGCATGTAGTTCTTTGTTTGTGGTCCACTTTTCGAAAGATGCAAATGCTTTGAGTTTGATTCGTTCACCTTTGTGATATTCAGCTTCAAAACGGCCGGCCAGCAGGTCTGCATCGTCATATACCATGGTAAACCGGTTGTATGGGTAACTGCTGAAATCGTTTACAAAGAAACCTGCATTTTCGAGGGTGGAAGCCCTGAACGATGCTGCAAAGTTGAAGCTTCTGCCGGCTCTTGCACGGGCTTGTGCATAAAAGGTGAAGCGTTCACGGGTATATTGTAACGGCAGCACCGACTGCACAAACAGATTGGCCGAGGAAAGCGCATCAAAGCCAAATCTGTGCAATCCACCGGTAATGCCGGCCTTAATGCTCAGTGCATCTTCAATCACCCTGATGCCTGCTTCGGCAAAAGGGAAAAGGTAGGCTTTCGATACACTATCGCCCTTAAAAGTGAGGTTTAATCCTAATTTAAAGGAATACTGATTGAATTCGGTACCAATGAATGGACGCAAACTAACCAGCGTTGTTTTTTGTGAAAGCAGAGTGTCTTTGTATGAGATAAAATTAACATCAGTTTCAAGTCCTAATTGCTGGTAATCAGTCAGGTCGAACAATTCAAAACGTTTATCAGCGTGCCCTTTGAAGCCAATCCGGGTTTCGCGGGTATCAAAACGGTCGGTAATATTGTTGAAATCCAGAGTCAGGTTGTGGTTTAGTTTGTCTTTTTCTTCATAGGTTGATCTGAAATCTACGGAAGCATTGAACCGGTTAAATATTTGTTTCAGATCCTCATCATTTACCGGAACTTCCAGTTCAGCGGGTTTGAAACCGTAATGATGAACCACATTTCTTTTGTATCCTGCAGCTGCTCCAAGTGTGTGCTGTCCGAAAAACTTATTTCCCTGTAATTCAATCAGATTCAGGCTGTTGTTGCTGATTGCATAGTCTTTTATCTTTCCTGAAGACGACAGATGTTTGGCATGTACACCAAAATTGTAATCTTTGTTTCTCAGGCTGTTGGCCCAAAATTCCAGATATGGCGAGGTGTAACTGCCAAAACCGGCTTTGGCATAATTGCGCTGCAGGTTTTTTTGAGGCTCTCCCACCAATTTTACCGGAGGAATGGGCTCGGGGCTGAAGGTAGGATTTAATGGTGCCGGGTTGATGCTGTAGGTCATCTCCGGAAGTTTGACTTCGGTTTCGGAAGCCTGCGGATTAACAACAATTTTATTCACCTCAGGAATAGTTGGTTCGTAGGCTCCGATTACGGTAACCTGCTCGTTCAACCCCTGAGTGTAAGCCCGGGAGCTAACAACCACGGCCAGTACAACAAGGCTGGCAGCCAATAAATTGCCGAACTTTATTTTGTCTTTCATTTTGTCTTTCATTTAATGTTTTACCTGATGATGATTCCTTCTTCATCGTCAAATGAGCTGCCTGCCGAAGGTTTTGTTGCTCCTGCGCGGTTCAGCATATCGAGTTTTTGTGATGCCTGATTCCGGAGATCTTCTCCTTCGTAATTGTCAACGATGCTTTGCAGAGTTTGCCTGGCCTGGAACTCGTTTCCGGTTGCCAGATAAACATCAGCCAGCAGAATAAATGCTTTGGCCACCCAGTAATCATAGGAAGCATAATCGCCGGATAACTTAAAAATATGTTTTTCAGCGGTTTTGTAGTCTTTGAGGTTATATGAAATTGAAGCGAGTCCGTACAACGCTTCTGCAGCCATTTCACCTCTGCCTGACTTAAGGGTTTGTTCATAGGAACTTTTCGCCATTTCGTAGCGCTGTAAAGCAAATGCAGAATTGCCAAGTGTAAGATGGGTTTCTGCAAGAATATCGGGGGTAAGCCTGTCGGTGGCAAGCAATCTTTGTCCCTGTTGCAGCGCAATGCCATGATTGCCGAGTTTTGCATTGCACCTCATCTGTCCAAGATAAGCCTGATGTAAATTTGCGGGATTCTCAGCATTTTCTTCAAGTTTTTCATACAATGCCAGGGCTCTGGTGAAATCCTGCTTTTTGAAATTGAGATCGGCCGCTCTTAGTGCAGCATTTTCAGTAAACTTGGTTCTGGGCCTGTTGAGAATATAATTGTAGCTGTTTAAAGCATCCTCTGTTCTGCCGGCTTTGGCATCACAATCAGCTTTATAGAAATGAGCATTAACAGCAAAAATTCCATTCGGAAATTTATTGAGGTAAGCAGCAAAATCGCTGGCTGAACGTTGACAGTCACCGCTCATATACCGGGTTTCAATGGCCTGATAGGTCAGCGAATCCTGCTCTGATACGGTTACGTTGGCAAAAGGTATGTCAGCAGCATATTTTACATACTGATCTACCTGATTCATATCAACATAAATATTACGTATAATGGCCAATCCTTCTTTGGCTTCAGCGGATGCCGGATAGTCTTTTACTACCTTTTTTAACACATCCAGCGCCTGTTTTTCCCGGTTGGTATTGTAGTAAATAAGTCCGGTATTCAACAAAGCCCGCTTCACAAAACTTGAATTGGGATGATCAGCAACCAGTTTCTGATAGGTTTGCAGAGCTTCTTCATTTCTGCCTGCCGACATTTGAGCCTGCCCCAGTTCAAAGCGGGCGTCATCATTAAATTGTGACCTTGGAAAGTCTGAAACCAGTTTTTGCAATGATGAGATTTTTGCTGATGAATTTCCAGTTACTCCCATCGCCAGCGATTTTTGATACAATGCATAGTCAGCATCAGCACCCCTCACAGCAGCAACCTGATCATACATGGCGGTGGCCTCGGTGTATTGTTTCATCATAAAGTAACTGTCTGCAAGCCTGAGTTTTGCGTCGTTCAGCATTTTGGTGTCTGATGGCCTGCTGTCAATGTACTTCTGGAATTCTTTGCGGGCTTCGGCATAGTTCTTTTGCTTAATTCTGGCATATCCCAGGTTGTAGGAAACAGCTGCAAAAGCCGGGTGTTTCTGTGCTGCGGGCAGTGCCTGAAAGTTGCGATATCCGGTTACTGCCTGGTCATATTGCCCCGATCTGTAATAGGATTCGGCCATCCAGTAAGTGGCACCGGCGGTAATGCTTGCATCGCTTTTATTTTCAAGCGATCGCTTAAACATGTCAATGGCATCTGCATGCTGATTATCGGCAAACAACTCCAGTGCCCTGAAATAGGTAATTTTCTGATAAAATTCGTTTTGTCTGGCATTCCGCTTTTTAACATTTTCAAGCGTTAAAAGCGCCTCACGGTAGTTTTTTGTTACCAGATAAAGGTTGGCTAAGTAGGTGTATGCTTCGTCGCGGCGCGGGGATGCGGGATATTCTTCGAGGTACTGTTGCAGTGCTTTAATTGCCTCGTTGTAAGGATTATAAGAGAGCTCAATGGATAGTTTTGCATAGTTGAACAATGCATCTTCGGCAATGGCAGTGCGCATGGGCAGTTTCCATGCCGACAAAAAGGAATTGGAAGCAAACTGTTTTTGTCCGGTTTGCAGATAACTGTCGGCCAAATGATAATAAGCATTTTGTGAGAGAGAATCCTCAGGCCCGGTTACCAGCTGAAATTCAGGAATGGCTTTGTCGTAAGCGGCGGTTTTGTAATAAGCGTATCCCAAAACATAGTTTTCTTCGCGGGTAACCTTGTTGCGGTTCACCTTGCGGTATTCTTCCATGTAACTGATGGCCTGTTTATAATCGCCTTTGCGGTAACTAACATCGGCAGCCAACCTGAGTATTTCGTTGGTTCTTTTATTTCGTTGTCCTTTCAGATAGGGCTGAGCCAGTTCCATCATTTCTTCATGCCTGCCCTGGAGGTAATAAATCTGAATGATATAATAGGGAACAACCGATTTGAAAGTTTCATCATTTCTGATTTTTTCGAAATCGCGCAGTGCAGTCTCATACAAACCCTTTTCGTACATAATGTGCCCGTAATAATAAGTTGCCGGACCTGTATATCTTGTCTGCTGCTCTTTTATTGAAGCAAAGGCATCGGCTGCTTTTTCAACGTCTTTTTTTCTGAGAAGGCAATATCCGGTTTTAAAAGTAAGCTCGGCCCGTTCCTCCTTGCTGAGGTCATGTTTGTGCACCTTTTCGTAAGCATCCATGGCACTGCTGTAGCTGTTGTTTCTGAAATACAGATTCCCCAGCCTGAACCAGGTGCGGTTGGTGCGTGTGTTTTCAGGGTATTTTTTCAGAAATTCTTTCAGCAATACTGCGGCATCTCCATGCTGCAAACCAGCGGCTGATGCTGAAACGTAATAGTCTTTTTCAGCATCAAATGCAATCATCAGCTCCGAAGCTGGTGTTAACTTGCTGTAGAGATTCCGGGAGGCACCGTATTTTTCGCGGCCAAACAATTCAACAGCTGTTTTTTCTTCCTGTCCGGATGCCGGAATCCCTGAATTTTGTTGCGCCTTCAACTGCCATGGCATTATTAAAAAAGCCGGCAGCATCAGGACAATGCGGTATTTTGTCATGGTAAGAAACAATTTGGTCTGTAAAATTACTCCCCTCTGAGCAGTAAATGTTCCAACTCAGGCCGAATTTATCAACAATCCCTGTTTGATAACTCCAGCAGCTAAAACGGGAATCTCCTGCCAATATTATGCCGGAATATTCCAATCAGAATATTTGTTCGGGAAAATAGTTCTTTATTGAACTATGAATTTGTGGTTGTGCTTTATACCGGATCTTTCAGAAAAACCGGCAACATATAGTCCGGGGGTTAAAGATGGTAATGGAACCTGAACAGAATTACTGGCAGATTCTGCCAAAGAAGTATAAACCAAAGTTCCGCGAAGGTCGTAGATATTCAGGATTCCATTTATTTCCTGAGTTGAAGCCAGTACGAGTGTTTTCCCGTTTTCGGCAGCAAACATCCTGAAATTGTCGTTGTTTAGCTGATATTTATTGTCAACTGCGCTGAAAAATAAACTCAGATCATCTACCCAAAGCTTGCTTCCGGTAGTTGGAGAGCCGGTGAGCAGGTTCGAAGAAAAGAATATGATGTTCATGGTGTCGGGCTCAGCCTGAATCAGGTATTCTATCGGAAGCGCAAATTCCTGCCAGTTTGTGTTGAGACCGCCAATGGTAAGATAAGAATAGGCAATAGTGTCTCTGCTGCTGCCATTCCATTTCGACAGCCCGATGCCAATAATGCATGAGTCTCCGAGGGCTGGCTGATATCTGAACCAGCCATTCAGGACTGTGGGATACCCCGAAATGGGAACGCCTCCATCTACAGTGCCGGTTTGATTAACAATATCCAGTGTGATTTCACCAAGCGATAAAATTCCTGGCATGGTTACCGGACCTACCAGAAAAACATTTTGTGTAATGGTTTCGAGTTTTACACATGAAGTGCCGCTGTGAGGGTTGCTCTGGTCGCGGGTTACAGGTATAAATGAAGTACCCAGAATGGTCTGGTTAATGGTATTCCATTCGTCGGGCTCTCCGGCTGTCCAGTTTTCGAAACCGGGGTTGGGGATATTTTGCGAAGTTGCAATATTTTGATTTGAAATCGACAATATCAAAATGAACAGTAGAAAAGGGAAGGAGTAGTTTTTTCTCATTTTTTTAATTTTAGTTAGCAAAATTAAGCCATTTTTCCTTTGGCAGCAACTGCTTTTCTGTTAAAGGGGAATTAACCGGAGTGTCTTAAAACACAAAATCCCGCCTGAGCGGGATTTTGCGGAAACGGTGCCGTGCAACGCTGTAAGCGGGGTTCTGTCATCTGCCGAAGCAGAGTTTCTGTCATTTATCTAGGCCTGAAGTTGCCTTCAGACTCCAACGACCTACCCCCCGGAAAGGAGCGGGCAGCTCCCTGTTTTGCTTTGCAGCATAACCTTCCGGTATATTTGGTCTTTCAACCCATAAGGTTTACCCGCGCAGGCTGTCACCAACCTGAGCCGTGGGCTCTTACCCCACGTTTTCACCCTTATCTCGTCACGAAAAATCGCGACGAGACGGTAATTTTCTGTGGCACTTGCTGTTTCCGCCGGCAGCGGAACCTTCCCGTTAGGAAGTATGGCGCCCTGTGTTGCCCCGACTTTCCTCTTTCTCTTCTGCAAAAAGAAAGCGACAGAACACGTTGCTGTTTCCGTTAAAGAGACCTAAGTTGCGGCAAAGATATAAATTAATTGGCTTCCAAAGCAATAGGCAGGCCAAACAGTTTTATAATCAAAAAATAGTTTTATAACCAGATTGTATTCTGATCAGTAAAATGAGAAGATAAAAAAATAAAAAGCGGGTTCTGCCGGTATGTTGAGCTGAACCTTATTCACTTTCAGACTTTGCCGTGAATGATGATCTCCACAGCTCCATTTCCGTATTTGGAGAATGCAGCATTTTTAAACTCCACGTTTTCGTAATCGGCAAGTGCTGCAATAATCGCCGACTTTAAAGTGCCATTTCCAATGCCATGAATAAATACCACTTTATAATAGTTATTGCTTATGGCGCTGTCGAGCATACGCGCAAAATACTCAAGCTGATATTTTAGTATTTCGTTATTGCTCATTTCGGGATAATCTTCGCGCAGCATGGAAATATGAAGGTCAACTTCAGCCTCCCTGAATCCAATTTTATGTCTGTCGATGTATGCAGGAGGTGCTATAGCCGAAACTTTCTGCCTGACTGCAGGGTCAATCCCTCTGAGCGCATCTTCATCTCCCAGTATTTTTTGTCCGGCAGTATCGCCTAACAATACAACCAGTGCATTTTGTCCGATAAGTCTAAAATCCTGATAATTGCTCTCTTTGTAAAACCTCACCGGCTTAATTTTGAATGACGAATGCAGGGGTGCCAGCACTTCGCCAGACTCATCTCTGTGAAAAATAGCCTGTATAATGCCTTCTGACCAGCCTTCGATATCGTCACGGTCAATGGTTTCAATAATGATTTTTGAGTAGGGCGAAATAACATCATAGTCAACCCCTGAATACATCTGGTTTTGTTCTCGAAGCAGAAAACTGTATATCAGATCACTACGGGTATTATTCACCAGGTATATGTCAACCTTACCGGTGATAAGTATTTTCTGATCTCTGGGGACATAAGCCAGATAAACACCTTCCTGACTTAAAGCTCCGGATTGCCTGAAAAGAGGAGTGATGCGATCTTCAAAGTCCTGACTGGCAGGTATTTCTATTGATGTTGGTTTTGATTCCCCGGTTTTTGGCGTGCCAGTATTCTGAGTAAAATCAACATTGATCTGCCGGTCAAAAAAGCGACCAGCAGCACCTGCCGGCTCAATTTTAATAAGTTCCGTAGCAAGCACAGGCAATTCAAATCCCTCTTCAATGGCAACATTCACCATGTTGTTACCCAGAATACGGGTAACAATGCCCTCTCCTTTTTCGTTTAAAAAACGAACTTTATCTCCAATATTCAGGTCCATTAAGGTAGTCGTTAAATATATAGCTGTTTCTCAGCAATATATACAAAGTTAGTCAATTTTCATCCCGAATGCAAATGTAATCTTTTCAAGATTAAATGTTGCCCCTGTTTTAAAAAACTGAATTATTAATTCTTATTGCAGCCTTCTCATAAGTTCAAGGTTTATTATAGATGAAAGTGTATGATAATCAGGATTATATAATGAGCATTGAAAATATTTCCAATTTTAAGTAGGGGTTTCTGTTATGTTTTATTGTAATTTTATACCTCTAAAGTTGCTCTGCCCAATGAATAACAAAGCTTTGTTTCTGCTAATACTTATTACTTTTCTGATTTCAGCCTGTGGTGAAAAGGACAAACCTGATCCTGTTCACAAGCCGACTCCCTACGAAATAAAAGTCCCCCGGTTTTTCCCGACTCAATTAAATATTCCGGCCGATAACCCGATGACTGTGGAAGGCATTGAACTGGGGCGGTTTCTTTTTTATGACGGACGCTTGTCGGGAAGAACTGATTTTGACTCCCTGATGAGCTGTGGCAGTTGTCATGTACAATCCCGCAATTTTGAACCCGGAATTGACCACCCGGTTTTTACAGGAGGCAAAACTTTTGGAATAAAGGGGACACCAACTCCACACTATCCTTTGCCGCTGATCAATCTGGTATGGAATCAAAGCGGGTATTTGTGGAATGGATCAATTTATGATGGCAACACAAATAGCTCCAGGCGCAGACTCGAAGATCTGGTTTGGATGGGCGTGGTGGCTCCTCATGAAATGAATGGTGATACCAACAGAACCAAAGCACTTATTCAGAGCATCAGTGGTTATCCTGAACTATTCAGTAAAGCTTTCGGGTCGCGAACTGTAACTATGGAGAACATCAATAAAGCCATTGCTCAGTTTGTAAGAACCTTGATCTCAGCGAATTCAAAGTTTGACCGGTATATGCGTGGCGAAGAACAGCTCACACAACAGGAGCTCAATGGTTTTATATTATTTACCACCGAAGAGGGTGCCGATTGCTTTCACTGCCATGGAAGCAGCGGAAATCCGCTGTTCACAACCAATCTGTTTTATAATAACGGAAAGGATACTGAGTTTACCGATCCCCGCGACCGTTACTCAGTTACACAAAATGAAACCGACAGAGGTGCATACAAAGCCACCACCCTCAGAAATATTGCATTATCAGGGCCTTATATGCACGATGGAAGATTTGCAACGCTGGATGAAGTAATTGATTTCTATTCGCATCATGTCAAAATGTCTGACTACGTTAATCCGCTCATGCACCATGTTGCTGAAAACGGTGTACAACTTACCCCAACCGAAAAAGCTGAACTCAAGGTTTTTTTACTAACGCTTCAAGACAATGAATTTCTGACAAACCCTGATTTCGGGCCGCCTTCGGTATTTCCGGATGGTTCAACCTACACCGATGTAGCGGGCAGATTCAAACACCAGTGATGTTGAATGTCAATTGAAAAAAATAAGCTGTCGGAGAGGCAGCTTATTTTTTAAAAGGCGGTTAATTTACCTTAAACTTGTATTCAACCTTTTTTAGCTCTTCGTTGGCTGAGACAATTTTTTTCTTGAGGTCTTCCTTAAATGCGATGAGTTTCATTTGAAGTTCTTCATCGCCTGTGGCAAGCATTTGCACTGCGAGTATACCTGCATTGCGAGCTCCGTTTATTGCGACAGTAGCAACAGGAATTCCCGGAGGCATCTGAACAATGGCCAGCAGGGAATCCATTCCGTCAAGTGAAGCTTTAATGGGAACCCCGATTACAGGCACTGTAGTCATGGCAGCAATAACGCCGGGCAGATGAGCAGCCATGCCTGCACCGGCAATAATCACCCTGATGCCCCGGCCATAGGCAGATTTTGCAAAAATCTCCACTTCGTTTGGAGTGCGGTGAGCCGATAAGGCATTGATCTCAAAAGGAATATGAAAATCATTGAGAATTTCTGCAGCTTCTTTCATCACCGGTAAATCCGAAGTGCTGCCCATGATAATGCTTACTCTGGGTTCCATAATCTGAGGTTTGTTTGCGCAAAAGTAGCAAAAACCATCTCATTATTCAGGAATTTAAATGCAGTTAACATTAACTTAATGTGGCTCAAGGTTCATAATCAACAGATTGTTTTCGTATTATAAAAATGACTTCTGCAATCTGTTTACTATAATTGTGGCTTAAGTTCAACTTGCCGCATTTTCCTTCCGGCTCATTATAAATTGGCATAATATCTTGTATTTAATTACCTAAATATCGTACTTTTGGCGGCCAAACATTACAGTAATGGATAATAAAATCAAAGTACGCGACAAAGAGTTTGGCATATATCTCACCGCTCAGGAAATTGATCTTGCTGTTAGCCGGGTTGCAGATTCTATAAACCATGACATGAAAGGCAAAGTACCCCTTTTCCTGGTAGTGCTCAATGGTGCATTTATGTTTGCCTCTGATTTGCTGAAAAAAATTAAGGTTGACAACAACATTTCTTTTGTAAAACTCTCATCATACACGGGTACAAGGAGTTCGCAGGTTGTTAGTGAGCTTATCGGGCTGAATGAAGTGGTAAAAGGCAGAACGGTTGTTATTCTTGAAGACATCATTGACACCGGACTTACCATGAAGCGGATGCTCGAAATTCTCAGGCAACAGGAAGCCGCTGATGTAAAAATTGCCACGCTGGTATACAAACCTGGAGCTTTTACCGAAGATTATAAAATAGACTATATCGGGTTGGAAATTCCGAATGATTTTATTCTGGGTTACGGACTTGATTATGATGGATTTGGGCGAAATCTGCCTGATATCTATAAAATTGTTGAATAGTTTGCAGAATCAAAAATCATTGTTAAATTGCCGGTTTTATCCACAAATTATAGTTTATGCTAAACATCGCGCTATTTGGCCCTCCGGGTGCGGGAAAAGGAACTCAGTCTGCCCAGCTTATCGAAAAATATAACCTGGCTTATATTTCAACCGGCGATTTGCTGCGTCATGAAATTGCCGAAGGTACCGAACTGGGTAAAAAAGCCAAAGATACCATCGACAGAGGACAACTTGTATCCGATGAACTGATTGTTCAGCTTATCGAAAAAAGGATTGTTGCCAGTACCGATAAAAATGGTATTTTGTTTGACGGATTTCCGCGTACTATGGTTCAGGCATATATTCTCGAAGGACTGCTGCTGAAACTCAATACATCACTTGCCTGTATGCTGAGTCTGGAAGTCCCTCAGGAAGAGCTGGTCAACCGTTTGCTCGAAAGGGGAAAGGTTTCAGGCCGCTCCGACGATACTGCCGAGGTAATTCAATACCGTCTGAAAGAATACGAAAACAAAACCATGCCGGTTATCGAATTCTACAAAGACAGAGAAAAGTATATTCCCATCAATGGTGTAGGTAAAATTGATGAAGTACTTGGCCGCCTGGTTGAATCCATTGACCGGACGCTGCAAAATGTATGGTTTAATCTGGTATTGACTGGCGCTCCCGGCTCTGGTAAAGGTACTCAGGGCAGGTTGCTGGCCAAAAAGTACAATCTGTACTACATTTCTACCGGATCACTGCTCAGGCGCGAGATCAAAGCCAACTCAGAAGTGGGACAACGTGTTAAAAGCATCATGGATACCGGCGAACTTGTCCCCGATGAAATAGTTATCAAGCTCATAGAGAGTGAAATAAAGCAGCACAATAATGTCAGGGGCTTTGTTTTTAAAGGTTTCCCAAGAACCATCGTACAGGCATATATCCTCGATGGATTGCTGCGCCGCCTGGATTCATCGGTTTCGTATTGCATTGAATTGAATGCTTCCACGCTGGAATCTGTGAAACGACTGAGTGCCAGAGCCAAAACTCCTCAGGCCCGTACCTACGATATGAGTACTGACCTCATCATCCACCGTTTGGAAGAGTATCAGGAAAAAACCCTCGCAGTGGCCGAATTTTATGCCAAACAAAATAAATTTGCTACTCTCGATGCAGTGGGCGGACAAGAATTCGTTTTTGAACGTCTTTGCGAAAAAGTGGAAGCCGCTATGAAACGGGTGAGATAATTGACTGTTTTTTAGTCAAGTACAACATTAGTGCCGGTCAGTCCGGCATTTTTTGTAATTTTGCATCTCATTTCACTTACAACGACCTCAATTATGTCCTCTTCAAACTTTGTTGATTATGTTAAGCTCAATCTCAGATCGGGTAAAGGTGGTGCCGGTTCTGCCCATCTTCTGCGAACCCGTGGCAACGCACATGGCGGGCCCGATGGCGGAGACGGTGGCAGGGGAGGTCATATAATTCTGAAAGGAAATGCACAGCTCTGGACTTTGTTGCACCTTAAATATACCAAGCACCTCAAAGCCGGCGATGGAGTAGGGGGTGCAAACAATCGCAAAACCGGTGCCAATGGAAAAGATGTCATCATTGAAGTTCCCCTGGGAACTGTAGTGAAAGACCCTGAAACCATGGAACAGGAAGCCGAAGTTACTTTCGATGGACAAACTGTAATCATACTCGAAGGTGGCAGAGGTGGTCTTGGCAACGACCATTTCAAATCACCCACAAATCAGACCCCCAGATACGCTCAACCCGGAGAACCCGGTCAAGAGGTCTGGAAGGTACTTGAGTTAAAGATTCTGGCTGATATCGGGCTGGTGGGATTTCCGAATGCAGGCAAATCTACCTTGCTTTCGGTGGTTTCGGCAGCAAAGCCTGAAATAGCTGATTATCCGTTTACCACACTGAGGCCGAATCTGGGAATTGTTGCTTACCGCGACGAACGCTCTTTTGTTATGGCCGATATTCCGGGAATTATTGAAGGTGCCAGCGAGGGAAAAGGACTTGGCTTAAGATTCCTGCGCCACATCGAAAGAAATTCTGCCTTGCTTTTTATGATACCGGCAACCTCTTCAAACATCAGGAAAGACTTCGATATTTTGCTGAATGAACTTGAAGAATACAACCCTGAACTCATGGATAAAAACAGGGTGCTGGCAGTTACCAAATGTGACTTGCTCGATGCTGATGGGCTTAAAAAACTGAAGAAGAAAAAGCTTCCGGATGTACCGGTGGTCTTTATCTCATCACACACAGGTCTGGGAATCAGCGAACTGAAAGATAAAATCTGGGAATCGTTGCACACCCCCAACTTCTGAACATGGAATTCATTATTGATTTTGACAGACAAATGTTTCTGATTATCAATGGAATGCATAATCAGGTGCTCGATTTTATCATGTTCTGGCTCAGCGATAAATATATCTGGATCCCTTTTTATGCATTGCTTTTATTTTTGCTGATCAAAAATAATAAGAGACAATGGTGGCTGGTGGTATTATCATTAATTTTACTGGTCACACTCACCGATCAGATTTCTGTTAAGTTGTTTAAGGATGTATTTCTGCGGCTACGGCCCTGCCATGAACCCTTGCTCGAAGGCATGGTAAGAACACTGAACGGGCATTGCGGAGGTTCATACGGTTTTGTATCATCACACGCTGCCAATACTTTTGGCCTGGCTGTTTTTGTTGGGACTGTAATTCGCTCAAAATACAGATTCCTGTTGCCGTTTCTGCTAATTTGGGCCGCATTAATCTCTTACAGCAGGGTTTACCTCGGGGTGCATTACCCCGGTGATGTAATTGCCGGTGGAATAGTTGGTGCTCTCACAGGCTATTTGCTTTATTTGTTGTTCTTATTTCTTAAAGCAAGACTTACCTTAGCTGATAAAAGTAAAAATTAATATCCAAAAGCTTTTGCAGAAATACGGCTGGCTTTTATTTTCATTACTGCTACATTCTTTACTGCAGGAGAATTGTAATTAAAGTCGTCTTTTTGTGTGTATTGTTTCATGATGATATTCAGCACTCTGATTTTTTCATCATAATCCTCAATAAATTCAACCTTTCCCCAAATAAGGACACTTTTGTACTTCATTCCATAACTACAGGCTACATCTTCTGATTGTTTATATAGCTGATGGGCAGTGCTGAAAGAGATACAAACACCGGGGTTCTTTTTCAGAATTTCAATTTTCTGGCCAACAGGTGCAGAATGTAAATAAACAGTGTCGTTTTCAAAACCAAAATTAAACGGAAGTGTATAAGGTTGATTGTCAATATCAATCATGCCAACATTGCATACTTCGCATTGTTTTACGATCCGTTCAATTTCCTCGTGAAGAGTGATAAATCGGCTTTTCATAATCTAAATCAGGTTTTGGAAATGATTAATTCCCATTTAATGGGAATGATTGAAATGTTAAATATTTTCCTCCAAAGAAAATAACCTGCTGCGAATATACAAATTTGCCCGTTGCTGATAAATTATTCTAAATTGTTGAAAGAATTAATTGACTATTTAAGACTATTTTCCTGATGTTTTTCATCAATCTTCTCTGATGGTATTATTGAGTTCATCACCGAAGTGATTCCTGTGAGAATTATACTGAAAAAGATGACATAATATGCTTTTCCGGTATGAAATCCCGGTATAATAAAGGCTGCAAGGTAAGTGGTTAAAATGTTTAAAGTTAAGATAATAAGCCCGAAAACCATCATATTCATCGGCACCTTTAGCTTTAACAAAACTCTTTTCGGGACTGTATTCGCAAATGCAATGGCAAGGGCTGCAGAAATCCTGGCCAGAAAATCATCGGCCCATATTCCCGGAAGTACATAAATGGCAATCAGCACTGAAGCAGTAGTCAGCAATAGCCTGAAAGGGAATTTCATGGGAAGAAAGTAAATATTATATAACCTGAAACCGCCGTCGAAGATACAAATATTCCTTTGTTTTTCAGTATTCGTAAAAATTTATTGAAAACAAAAATTCAAAGGCTGTACTTTGCGTTTGAACAAGATATGTAGTTCTTAATCCGATACTTATTGGTGTGCTCAACCCGAATGCATGTATGTCGGCCAACAGATCAGCTCCGGCTGAAGAGTAAGTAGTGTCAGGTATGCCATTGGTAAAAAGGGAAGAATCGTAAAATAGGTTGGTTCGGATGCGTTTTATGTAATAACTTTTCAGAAAGTTATAATCTGGGTAAGCCAGTGGCATTCTGTATGAAGCTTTAAAACTATATATTTCATTGCCTTTGGGCAAATTAAAATATCCCCGGCTGGTACTGATTATATTTTGAAAGCGATAATCCCCCGCTGATGCAAGCTGATAACCAAAATAAAAGATCATAGCCTGGTTTCTGTATAGTCCGGGCAGAAATAAATTGGATTGTACTCCAAGTATATTCCCCGCATCAATCGTTCCACCCAGCGTATGGCGGAATCTGATATCAGCATTTATGCCGCGCGATGGAGCAAGATCTCTGTATGCCTGTCTTTCATAGGCGTAAAAAAACAAGCGGTGAGTAAATGCTGAAATACTTCCTTCTCTGAAATTGTGCGGGCTTTTAAGGTTGGAACTGGCTTTAAGCAAGCTGTATGCCGTCTCTCCATATAAGCCCCGGTTGTACCTTCCTGAGGAAAGATTAAGACTTTGGCTGATACTGAAATCGTAGGTTCTCTCGTTCCAGAAATATCTCCGGTCCGAATTGGTGTAATATGCGCTTCTTCTGCCATCGCTGAATCCCGCCCTGAATTCCGGGAACCAGCCTTTCCAGCTTACATCGGCCCTGATTTTACCGGTTTGCTCTGTAAGATCATAGTCATAACCGCCTGTTATAAACATGGTGGAAAGCAAATTCTGACTCATCACCGAGAAGCCGGGGCGGGCAGTTTCTCCTCCGATGTCAATGTACAACGGTGCCCAGCTGTGTATTTTAAACAGATTAGGTACTTTGTGATATTTTTCTGGCTCAGGTGTATTTTTTGATTTACTTATTTGATAATCTGTAACTTCCTTGCTGAGTATGTCTGAAATTCCAGGCCACTCTTCTGCAGCAGGAGGTGAATATGGGCTGGTTTTGGCTTCGGCTATCTTTTTGGAAGCTATTCTGAGCCCTTCTGAAGTATATTCATTGTATATCAGAAAATCATCGGATACTGAGGGATTCAGGGCGCCATAGCGGGAGTCGGTCAGTACCACAGTTTCTCTCTGTTTGAGATTTAGCATACAAATCTGACTGGTACCCTGACTTACACCGGTAAAAAAAATGTTGTCTCCACTAACAAAAAGATCGCTTATTTCTGCATAAGATGCAGCTGTCAGTCGCCGGAAAGTTCGATAGTCAATGTCGAGCTTAAAAATACTTTTTCCCGATTCATCTGTCATTATCATAATCAGGCCTTTGCCATCTGCTGTCCAGCCTGGAGTAATGGGATGTTTCCCGGCCGGGACAGGTATTTCAATTATCGAATCTGTTTTGCTGATGAATATGTATGCCGAAGCATTATTATCATATCCCACTGCAGCAAAAGAGCCAGCGTCAGGGCCTGCCACCGGTGCAAAAAGTCTGCGTTTAAAGGTTTTTTTCAGAACTTTTTCTTTAACCGGATCAAACAGGATTATATCTGTGTAACTCACATTCTGCCATCTGATGTGCGGGCGGTATTCACTCCAGGCCATAATGCCCTGGTTCATGCTTACCAACTGATCCATAACATATCCGGGGCTGTAAATAGTTGTTTCTCTGCCTGATGAATCAATTTTTACAATTTCAGGAGCCCTGGAAAACGATGTTTTTAAGGCAATAACCACTGTATCATTCACCTGGAAAGGATGCAGGTATTCTGCAAAATCTTTTTTTACAAAGGGCACATTCCAGAGATCTGCCTTTGTGAAATCTTTCTTTTGATTTTTAATAATTTCACCCACTGCTTCCTGGTAAAGGGACTCCTTGTTTAAACCACTGACTTTTCTTAGTCCCCGGTTAAATGGAACTAATGTAAATGGTTTTCGGGCAACCTGGTCAAGAGCAGAATTCCACAATTCAGAGCCATATTTTTGCCTCCCGTGTAAAACGATATGATAACCAGTAGTATAAATGTCAGGAACATAGTTTTTATATGATCCCAGAGTTGCCTTTGCAAAACTGTAAGTACCCAGTTCTGTCAGCTGAGCCTTGAAACCGGCTGAAAAAGCGGGTACTCTGCCACGGCCTGAATTGCTCAGGAGAGTTTCGGTGAGTACAGCATCTCCCTCCAGAAACCAGGGTGGAATAAACAGACCGGTTAATATTGCATTTGACTGCTGCCCGAAAACAATCCCCAAAGCCTTGCCAAAACCCTGATTAAGTTTGGATAGCTGGACAATATGTCTGTATTCATGCAGCCCGAGTTGATGCATCCAGGGTTGTGCGTAGTTGCCCTGGGGCGCGGTGGTGAAAGTCTCAATACGTTGTGGTGCCCAAATTGCATAGGCATTCGAAATAGCGCTGCGGGTGTGAAGCAGGACTGGAGTTCTGCGGGGTTTTACCTTTAAATCTGAACTTACAGCAGATGCATTGAGCTGAAAATATTCAGCAGTAGCTAATGCAAATGAATCAAGATGTGCCGGATAAATAAATTTGAAATCAGCGGTTTCTAGCTGATGCCAGCGAATGGATGCGGGCGATTGTCCGATAGAAAAAAATTGTCCGGTGCTTGAATTGGAAAATGCAGCCAGAATGAGGATTATAAATACGCAGGACTTTGCTCTCATGTTATTGATTGTATGAGTCTAAACAACGATTAATGAGATTTGATTTGTCAGTAAAACACGTTTTCTGCTACTCAGTTTCAAAAATATGCCACTCTTTAAGAGCCGGCAATGGAGCTTTTATATTTATTGTCTCTCCCGAAACCGGATGCTTAAATTGTAACTCTCTGGCATGCAGGCATATTGAACCATCCGGATTGGATCGCTTTGCGCCGTATTTAAGGTCTCCGCGAATAAAGCATCCCATCCCGGCCAGCTGTGCCCTGATTTGGTGGTGCCGTCCGGTATGCAGATCTATTTCCAGTAAAAACATGGTTTTTGATGCTGAAAGTAAGCGGTATTCAAGTATGGCAGATTTGGCCCCGCTGGTGCCGGGTGCAACTATGTAAGATTTGTTTTGTTTCTCATTCTTTACAAGAAAATCTTCAAGCCGCCCCTCAGCAGATGGTGGTTTTTGTTCGGTAATTGCCCAGTATGTTTTTCTTAATTCCCTGTTTTTGACCATATTGGTCATGCGGGTAAGTGCCTTGGATGTGCGGGCAAAAATTACAGCACCGCTCACAGGCCTGTCAATCCTGTGTACCAGTCCCAGAAAAACATTGCCGGGTTTATTGTATTTATCTTTAAGGTAAGATTTTAGTATCTCGACCAATGCCTGATCCCCGGTTTTGTCTCCCTGCACAATATCGCCGGCTTTTTTATTGACAATCAGCAGATGATTGTCTTCGAAAAGGATTTCGGGCAGGCCTTCCATAATAAAAGGTTAGTATTGTTCCCTTTCGTTTGGAAAATCCACCGATTTAACATCGCGGATATAAGATCTCACTGACCCCTGAATTTCTTCACTTAAATTATGGTATCTCCTTAAAAACCGGGGAGAAAACTCCTGAGTGATTCCAAGCATATCGTGCAAAACAAGCACCTGTCCATCTACATTGGGCCCGGCACCTATACCTATAATTGGAATCTTTATTTCGCTTGTAACCCGTGTTGCCAGTTGCGCCGGTATTTTTTCGAGTACAATACCAAAACAACCTGCCTGTTCCAGTACATGGGCATCTTCAACTAATTTGCGCGCTTCATTTTCTTCGGTTGCCCTTACAACATAGGTTCCGAATTTATGAATGGATTGTGGAGTGAGCCCCAGATGCCCCATCACAGGAATACCAGCTGATAAAATTCTGTCGATGGATTCAAGAATTTCGCGTCCACCTTCCATTTTCACAGCATCTGCACCCGATTCTTTCATAATTCTGATGGCCGAACTCAGTGCTTCTTTTGAGTTGCCCTGATAAGTGCCAAACGGCATATCGGCAACCACCAGCGCACGTTTTACTCCGCGAACCACCGATGTAGCATGGTAAATCATTTCGTTGAGGGTAATGGGCAGGGTAGAGGTATGCCCCGCCATAACATTCGACGCAGAATCACCTACAAGTATTACATCAATACCAGCCTTGTCGAGCAAACGGGCCATCGAAAAATCATAGGCCGTAAGCATGGCAATTTTTTCATTCTTCAGCTTCATCTCCTGAAGCACATGTGTGGTTACCTTCATTACGTTGGCAAACTTCGAAACACTGGGCTGTATCATGATGTTGTTTTTATGGGAAATGCTTGTCAGTTCTCCCTGATGAAAAAGTTATGCAAATGTACTAAAGAATCTGTTTGGCTGATTGTCACTTTTTTATTCATTTTACAGGCATTCAAGCCTATATTTTGCCTAACTTCGCAGATTGTATTGCAGATCTACAAAACGCTCAACTGCTAATTGCTTAAATATCTGAAAATGAAGCGAATTGCCTTTTTACTTTTGGTGACACTTTTTACAGTGCCTTTTTTTCAATCGTGTGAAACCGATTTTGATGTAACTGCACCCTGGCAGGATATAACAGTGGTTTATGGTTTGATAAGCCAGAATGACAGTGTCCATTACATCAAGATCAACAAAGCATTCCTGGGAGAAGGCAATGCACTGGAATATGCACAGAATGCCGATTCAAGTTCGTATGGCAACAACCTGGAAGTTGTGCTTATTGAGATGAGCAAAGGCAACGAACTCAGACGATTTAACTTCGATACCACTTCTGTCTACAACAAAGAGCCGGGTTTGTTCTATGCCCCCAGACAAATCATTTATAAATCTGCCTTTAAAGTTCCCGCTGATTATTCTTCCAAAGAATTGATTTACAACCTCGAAATCAGAAATAAGCTTACCGGAAAGATAATTACCGCTTCAACACCTTTGGTTTATGATTTTAATGTCCCTTATAAAAAAACACTTGATTTTACTGCAGAATCCTTATCAGCTGATATTGATTTCCTATCTGTAAAGAACGGCAGACGTTACACGGGCGTAATCAGATTCTGGTTTGATGAGATCATGGCAAATGCTATTAATGATACCATTCAGCGATATATTGATTGGAATATTGGTTCTGTTAAATCAAGATCTATTGAGGAAGGTGGAGAAAACCTTAAATTTTCCTACCCTCCAAAGAATTTCTTTCCTGTTTGTGATTTATTAATTCCATATAGTTCGGATAAGGAAAGTGAGGTTTTGTCAAGATTGGTTTCCAAATTTGAGATACTTATTTTAGTCGCGGCTGATGAGCTAAATACCTACATGGAAGCAAATGAGCCATCATCTGGATTACAACAAGACAAACCGGAATATACCAACATCAATAATGGTATTGGCTTGTTCTCAAGCAGATTCTTAAAATCAAGTGAAACAATAAACTCTTTCGGCAATCTTCAAATCACCAAAGTTCATGTTAGAACCGAAGAGCGATTAATTTCAGGGAATCTCAAATTCGTGAAGAAAATTGGAAACTGATTTTTAATATTCTGACGAAATGTCAGCGTAGCAATGTCATATTTTTTAGCAGCCAGGAATTAAATTTCTGGCTGCTTTTGTTTTGCAAATGCTTAAATATCAGTAAAATACATCAATATTCCTCGGAGTAATCCTTTTCATTTATTTTACATGTCCGGCTTGGCACAATACTTGACAATTTGCGCTAAACCGAAAAAGAATTTTAAAAATTTAATGATATGGGTAAAATAATTGGAATCGATCTGGGTACCACCAACTCCTGTGTATCGGTTATGGAAGGCAACGAACCGGTTGTAATTCCCAATAGCGAAGGCCGCCGCACTACGCCTTCAATTGTAGCATTTACCGATAACGGAGAACGCAAGGTAGGTGATCCTGCAAAACGTCAGGCCATCACCAATCCCAACCGTACTGTTTTTTCCATCAAACGTTTCATGGGCGAAACTTTTGACCGTGTGTCCAAAGAAATTGGCCGTGTACCTTATAAAGTTGTAAAAGGCGACAATAATACACCCCGCGTGCAGATTGACGATCGCACCTACACCCCGCAGGAAATTTCTGCAATGGTGCTTCAGAAAATGAAAAAAACTGCCGAAGATTATCTCGGGCAAACTGTTACTGAAGCAGTGATTACTGTTCCTGCATATTTCAGTGACTCTCAGCGCCAGGCAACCAAAGAGGCTGGTGAAATTGCGGGCCTTACCGTAAAACGCATCATCAATGAGCCAACTGCAGCTGCTCTTGCTTACGGCCTTGATAAAAAGAACCAGGACATTAAAGTTGCTGTTTTCGACCTGGGAGGCGGTACTTTCGATATTTCTATCCTTGAACTCGGCGATGGAGTTTTTGAAGTAAAATCTACCAACGGAGATACTCACCTGGGTGGCGATGACTTTGATCACAACATCATAGACTGGCTTGCCGAAGAATTTAAGAACGATGAAGGCATTGACCTGCGCAAAGATCCCATGGCACTTCAGCGTTTGAAAGAAGCTGCTGAAAAAGCGAAAATTGAACTTTCGAGCTCGACTTCAACCGAAATCAATCTGCCTTACATTATGCCGGTTGACGGAATCCCCAAACACCTGGTTCGTACTTTGAGCCGTTCAAAATTTGAACAGATCAACGATAAACTGATTCGTGCAACCATTGAGCCCTGTCGTCAGGCCCTGAAAGATGCAGGCTTATCAACTTCAGATATTGATGAAGTAATTCTCGTGGGAGGTTCAACCCGTATTCCTGCCATCCAGAAGGTAGTTGAGGATTTCTTTGGAAAAACCCCTTCAAAAGGTGTTAACCCCGATGAAGTTGTGGCTGTAGGTGCTGCTATCCAGGGAGGCGTTCTTACCGGAGAGGTAAAGGATGTATTGCTGCTCGACGTTACTCCTCTTTCACTGGGAATTGAAACTCTTGGCGGTGTGATGACAAAACTCATCGAATCCAACACTACCATTCCTACCAAGAAGTCTGAGGTATTTTCAACCGCCAGTGATCAGCAGCCGTCTGTAGAGATTCATATCCTCCAGGGTGAAAGACCCATGGCCCGCGACAACAAGAGTATTGGAAGATTCCACCTCGATGGAATTCCTCCTGCACCCCGCGGTGTTCCTCAGATTGAAGTAACTTTTGATATTGATGCCAACGGAATTCTGCACGTTTCGGCCAAAGATAAAGGAACCGGCAAGTCTCAGCAAATCAGGATCGAAGCCTCTTCAGGCCTTTCTGATGATGAAATCAGAAAAATGAAAGATGAAGCTGCCGCCAATGCTGAAACTGACCGTAAAGCCAAGGAAGAAGTTGATAAGCTCAACAGCGCCGATGCTATGATCTTCCAGACTGAAAAACAGTTGAAAGAATTTGGCGACAAACTTCCCGGTGAAAAGAAAGCTCCTATTGAAAAAGCATTGGCAGATTTAAAAGAAGCTCACAAAAACCGTGACATCAATGGAATTGATGCATCATTGGCCGCACTCAATGCAGCATGGAATGCTGCAAGTGAGGAAATGTACAAAGCTTCACAGCAAGCCGGACAACCTCAGCCCGATGCCGAAAACCCCGGCGCTCAGTCAGGCAAAGCCAATACCGGCAATCCCGATCAGGAGGTAACCGATGTAGATTTTGAAGAAGTGAAATAGTTTTTCATGTTTATTGTTTGTTTCTGCATGAAATTTGCAGGTAAAAGGGCGGTTAATCCGCCTTTTTTTGTTCCAGGTGCCTTGAAAAATATGTGCTAAACTATTAAATAATAGTAGTTTACAGTAAACTGGCGTTGAGTTGGTTTTTTACTAACTTTACAATTAGGCTGGATGGTCGTTTGTTTAAAACTATTAATATGAAAAGACTTTTGTTTTTCTGCATATTTTCCTTTACGCTGATTTTTTTACCTGTGCATGTTGCCAGCCAGGACAACCGGCCGTTAAGAATGGAAATCCCGGTAAGAGATGATTCCGAGATTTATAAAGTTGTGCCCTGTGGCGAAAACGGGTTGGTAATCATTTACCTGAGCTCAGAAACCGACGAAAATGGCAATATTGTCTGGATAATGGCTATGCTTGATAAAGAACTCAAGGAAAAATGGCGGAAATCATTTCCGCTGCAGAGGGGTTTTTCACTTCAGGAAGCATTGTATAGCAACGGTCACCTCATTTTATTCATGCATTCAGCAAAAGGAAGCGCCGAAGGCAATTTCAGAGTAGTAGATCTGCTTACAGAGAGCGGTGAATTTTTTATCGCCGGATATACAATCCCTGAAAGATCAGGAATTTCCTATTTCAGCATTGGCAATGAGTTTGCAGTTGCAGGAGTAAATCTCCGCAATGATGAATCACAGATACTTGCCTATAACTTCAAAAACCGGCAGATTTCTGTCATCAGTCCTGGAGTTCCCGGCAGTGCAGCAGTTGTTTCCCTCAATATTGATAAGAACAGCAATAAAATTACTGCAGTAATCAGAACTTCAGGATCTGGTAAAAAAAGGAATTTCTATTTTGTAAAAACTGATTTTACCGGGAATATCTATACGAACCTGCAGCTAAGCAAATTCGATGACGACCGGTTGATAAATACTGCTTTTTCATACAGTGTTGATGCAACAACTGATATGGTAATCGGTTCTTACGGCCGAAGCAGCCGCACCCGCACAGTGGAAGGAATAGAGACCATCGGCATCGCTTCAACCGGATTTTTTTCTATTCTGATTAAAAATAATGAAGAAACGAACTCAAATTTTTATGAGTTTACTTCTTTTGAGAACTTTTACAGGTATTTGCGAAGGCCTGCCGACATCTCCTCAGCACGCAGAACCTCAAACCGTATTGAGCGGGGCAAAGAATATTCAGTAAATCATGACCTGCTTACCCATGAAGTTTTTAAGTGGAAAGATCAGTATGTTTTTCTTGCTGAGGCTTATTACCCCGAATACAGAACAGTGACCACCATGGTTTATGACTACTACGGAAGGCCTTATCCTTCTACTTATTCTGTTTTTGAAGGATTTCGTTATCTTACAACTTTTGTGGCCGGGTTTGATGGAAATGGAAATCTTATATGGAACAATGACCTTGAGCTGAGAAGCATACTTTCGCAAACGCTTAAGCCCAGAGTGCTTGCCCGTGAAGATCCTGAAGGATTGGTTCTTGCATATATAAGTGAAGGTAAAATAATTTCAAAGCTGATCAATGGAGCCCAAACCATTGAGGCCATTTCGCAATCAGATATTGCTCCGCTCAGCAGCCGCGACAGAGTATTCAACGACTCCAACAGCATTATTGAGCATTGGTACAACAGCTACTTTGTTGCATACGGATACCAAAACATAAGAAACAGCTATGTGAGTGGCCGGAGTAATAAAAATGTGTTCTACATCAATAAGGTGGCTTATTACTGAAAGATGCTTTTAAATATCTTCAGCTGGAAAAGCTTTATAATTTTCCTGATCTGTTCAGTAAATTA
>JANJXJ010000113.1 GCA_024709105.1 Lentimicrobium sp.
GCTGTCAAATTAGTGCCAAAAGTGGCCTACTTTGCTCCGGAATGGGTGGCCTACTTTAGTCCGGAATGGGTGGCCTACTTTGCTCCGGAATCGTGGCATACTTTAGTCCGGATTATTCACAGGGCAGGGGGATGAGGTGCATCAAGTCCTTCATCAAAATTAATCCATGCAGGGGCATTGTTGACGATTACAAAGTTAGAGATAAAATCGGTGCGGGTGGATACCTTACACCCGCTTTACTGTTCGTGTCATCATTTTTTTTGACGCAAAGCTAAGCCGTGAGATGCCCGCAGAAAAGATGCTCATGGCCGGTGGGTTACATTTTAACTACACTGACTCTTTATTCCAGTCTGAATTTTCCACTTTACAGGTCTGAATTTAACCCATGTGAAAAATATTGGACGCGCTTTAAGGAAGTTGGTTTATCAATTATGTATTCGTTTATAATTCATAATATAAAAAACGGGACAAAATAATGCATTAAAAAAAACAAGAACAAACAATGATCCTGATTGTTTTAATCGAATGGCATTTCTTATGCAAAAAACCCAGAAAACAAGCGTTGCAATTGCCAACGGATAATAAATATATAACAACATATAGCCCCTGAAGAAAACTTCCATTATATTTTCATACTTGTTGTGGTTCAGAGAAAAAAGAATAAATGGGACAACGAGATACAATATAGTTATCAAGTTTACACCAAAAAGTAGATTCCAGAGTTTTTTCATTTGCAATCAATTAGGTTCTTGAACTTCTATTTGTTTTTCTTGGTTCTCTTTTCCTCCTTTACCCAATTCTTCATCTGACATTGCTACCTTTAAAGCTGGGATATAACGACCTTCAGCCCCGACAGTAACTTCAAATCCAACAAGAAGAGGATTTATAGAAAAACCAGCAGCTTCAACTTTTATTGTTTCTTCTGTTTTTTTACCTTCCGAATCTCTCGTTGTAATTTCATTTGTGAGTAATCTTTGAACTTCTGTTATAGCTTTAGCAAAAGCAGGGTGTTCGGTTATTTTATATTGTTCAATCGTGCTTCCGCTCCAAAAGACAGCAGATCCATTAGCATGGTAATTTATATTATTTTTTTCACCATCAGTATCAATACTCCATCCAGTCGCAGAATTATATTGCAAGTAAAATCTTCGACTTCCTTCTACAGCAGCTGCCTGTAGCTTGAATCCAAGAGATAAACCTAAAATAGATAAAGATCCTCCCAAATGAGGCCCAAAAGATACTTTTACATCAATATAAAATTGGGCATTAGGAATTATTTCCGGTCCGAGCCCCATATAGTCAATATATTTAATGGGGTTATTAATTGCATATGAATATGGTGTTTGGAAATGGAAGGTATCGGCGAGCATATCAATTACATGAAACCTCCCCAATTGCGCATCATACATCCTAGCCCCATAATCCAACCAATCCAGACCCAGCTCATCCTGAAACACCTCACCCAGCCCTCTCCTCAAGGAGAGGGTCCAATAACGGTAAGATTGTGAGTTAATATTCAGCATTTTGTTGCAAAGAAGTAAAATTTAACATTTTAAGTAGGATTCAGCTCCCTTCTCCTTGAGGAGAAGGGCGGGGGGATGAGGTGCATCAAGTTTCAGCAAAATCAATAATACTTTTTAAGACCTTATCCATATTATTGAGTACATCTTCATTTCTGAATCTGATAACTTTAAGACCAACACTTTCTAGTTCACTTGTTCGATTTATGTCACGTTCTTTAACTTCAGGATTGTCATGAATACCTCCATCAACCTCTATTACAAGCCCTAATTCATGACAATAAAAATCAAGTACCAGTTTTTGAAAGGGATGCTGCCTCCTGAATTTTAATCCACCACATTTTCTGTTTCTGATTTCTTTCCATAGAAGCATTTCTGCTTCAGTCCCGGTTTTTCTTAGGCTTTTAGCCAATTCATGAGTTGCCGCCGGAGCATTATGATGTAGTTTAGCAGGATAGGTTTTCCCTAAATAGGCAATGTGGAATTGTTATCTAAAATTACAAAGTCAGTTAACATCACCTCACCCTGCCCTCTCCTCAAGGCGAGGGTACAATAACGGTGAGATTGTGGGTTCTTATTCAGCATTTCGTTGCAAAGAAAAACAATTTAACATTTTGAGAAGGATGTAGCTCCCTTCTCCTTGAGGAGAATGGCAGGGGGATGAGGTGCTACAAGTCCTTCCTGAAAATTAATCCATGCAGGGGCATTGTTGACGATTACAAAGTTAGAGATAAAATCTTAATATTATTGAATATTTGACTTACTCTCACGCATCATCCGAATTACGGTTTAAAACTAATCATAAATTGTCTTTCGTTTTCTTAATGGTTGTGAAGGTTGTTTTATAGATAATAAATCCTCTGTCAAACTGTCTATTTGCTGATCTTTCCAGCCATTCATTCGGTTCAGCTTAATCCTGAGTTTTTTGTTATTATAAATATACAACCCATAAGATCCACCAAATAGAATAATATCATTTCTGCATTTAAAATCTAAATCTTCAAATTTAATTAAAGTCCGCTTTTTTATAAAATATAAGAACCAGTATTCAAAACTAATCTGTTTACTGGAATAGTCAATTTGAACCAAATCGACTGCTGTAAATGTCCCTAATAACTTGTATAATGTAAATAATACGAAGCTGACTATGTAATCAATATTGTTAACTTCATGGTTTAAACCTCTTAGCCCCAGTTTATGAAAGACAACAACCATAATCAGGAAAAGAACAAACTGAACTATGGTTTCTAACCAACGGGGCATTTTTATTAATGGTGCAGGGTAATATTCTTTCATTGTTATTGTTGAATCATGCAGATTTTTGGAGGTATATTTTGGTTTCAACAGGTACTTCTTCTATTACAATCTGCAAAGTTTTTTAACTCACCCTGGGACACCTCACCCTGTCCACTTCTCAAGTTAATGCCTTTATACGCTGCCAGGTCAAAATTATAAAATTTCTTTACAAATATTTGTTTCCGGTAAATTATTGCCCTATTTTTACGCTTTTAATACCTGCTCGATTAACTACAGAATCTGAATTTTTTCCTTCTAAATTTAACAATGTCAATAGTTTAATTAAAATATCCCTTCCTGTCCGGGGCATCGGCAGGGGCGTAAACCGAAAAGCCTTACGAGTAGGAAAACACTAAAAAAATCAAATTATGGCAGGAATTATTATTTTTTATGTGATCTTCATCGCTTTGATGATTGCAGCGCAATGGAAAATCTACACAAAAGCCGGAAAACCGGGCTGGGCGTGTATAATACCAATTTACAACATCATTGTTCTGCTCGAAATAGTTGGCAAGCCCTGGTGGTGGTTGCTGCTGATGCTTATTCCCGTTGTAAATTTTGTGTTCTTGATTTGGATGTATAATCTTTTGTCAAAAAGTTTTGGCAAATCAGAAGGATTCACAGTTGGCTTGATTCTTTTACCCTTTATTTTCTTCCCGATTCTCGGCTTTGGTGATGCAGTTTACCAGGGTCCTGCCGGACTTCCCCGGCAACCTGTTGCCTAAGGTAATCAGAACTTAATTAACTCCCCTCACATCTGAAGGGAGTTTTTTTTGTATCTTTAACTTATTATTTGAATGTGTTTAACCTAAAAAAAGTAATCATGGCTATATCTTATGAGATTAATGCAGATGGAGATTTGCTGTATGTGAAAGCATCGGGAAAAGATGATAATCTTGAGGAAGTGATGTCATACAATCAGGCAGTAATAGGTGCAGCACTTAATAATAAGAGTAAAAAGGTGTTGTGCGACGAACGTGACCTGATTTATACCATTTCTACTTTTGACACATTCAATCTTGCTGAAGAAGCTTCGGCTTACGCCAGATATATGGCCCGGATTGCCATTGTATGCAATGAACAATCGCTGCCCGAAGGCAAGTTTTATGAAACAGTCTCCCGAAACCGCGGGCTTAAGGTGCTTGTTACCAGTAATTTTGACGAAGCTGTGAGCTGGCTGAACAGATAAATGAGTTTTATTTATAAAAATTCAGGTACATTACTTAATAAATTCATTGAATAGAATTTAACTGCAATCGGTTGAACCCATCAACCTAAAGGACTGTTTATACCTTGGTATTGGTTCTGCCTGGTTTCCCAAGCCTGTAAATAACAGGAACAAGCTCAGCTTTGCAGGAAAAATCCTGCGCTCTGATACTAAATATTGCCGAACTTTGTGTGGCAATGGTACAGACTCAATTTCCTGTTCAACTTGCTGATAAAGAGGCGGTCTGCTTCAAATACTGCTAAAATTTACTAAGATGAGACAAAAGAGAAGACTCGAAGCTTTCGATAAATCTGTTAGAAATAAATTTAATATTTACAACAGCATTTTCCTTAACCTGCCGTACAGCTCCGGCAATCAGACCGGGATCATGATTCCGGTGCTGTATGAGAGTTGCCGTAAAGGCTTGCACGAAGGGGAAAACCCGGTTCAGATACTGGATACTTTTTTCAGGGATTTTGCATCAATAACCGACGAACAGCAAAAAATTGATTTTATGTTCAGCGTTATTCAATATGTTGAACGGCAGGTAGTTCTGTTCGATAGTATTGAAGATGCCGCATTTGCCGAATTGCGCAACCTCGGGAGTTACCACACCATTGTGGATTTTGTAAATGGGGCAGCAACAAAACCGGATAAAGAATTTTTGCGTGAAAAACTTTCAGATTTCAGCGCCAGAATAGTGCTTACTGCACACCCTACTCAGTTTTATTCACCTGCTGTACTTGATATCATTGGGAAACTAAGAACCCTGATTGCCGATAATAACCTCAATGAAATAGATTTAAGCCTTCAGCAACTGGGGCTTACCTCGCTGATCAACTCCAAAAAGCCAAGTCCGCTCGATGAGGCAAAAAACATCATCTATTTTCTGCGAAATGTTTATTATCAGTCAGTTGGCAGTCTTTACAGTTACATTAAGGAAAATTCAGGGCAAAAGGATTTTAAAAACTACAACATCATCAAACTTGGCTTCTGGCCTGGTGGCGACCGCGATGGAAACCCTTTTGTTACAGCTGCCATTACCCGCAGTGTTATAGATGAACTCAGGATGAGTCTGATGAAATGTTATTATCAGGATATCAAGGATCTTCAGCTGAAACTAACTTTCAGGTATGCCGATGAGTTGCTCAACGGTCTGAAAGACCGCATTTACAGTGCTATGTTCGACCCTGAAGAAACAATTTCCCTTGAAGAAATTCTGGAACCGCTTGCACAAATCCGGGCGCTGATTCAAAGCCGGTACCATGGACTTTATATTTCTGACCTGGATAATTTTATTGACAAGGTGAATCTTTTTGGTTTACATTTCGCTACCCTTGATATAAGGCAGGACAGCAGCGTACACACCCGGGCAGTTGAGAATATATTAAAAAGCAGGGGATACATAAACGAAAGTCTGCATGAACTGAGCGATGATCAACTCCTTAGGCTGGTGCTTGATGATTCTATCAGAATAAATCCCGAAGATGCCGGTGATGAAGTAGCCATTGACACGGTATTAAATATTAGTCAATTGCATGATTTGCAGTTGCGTAACGGTGAAGAAGGTTGTAACCGTTACATCATAAGCAATTCCAACGATAAATATTCGGTGTTGTTTGTCTATGCCCTGTTCAGGTGGACAGGGCGGGCTGGTTTACCTGTCAATTTTGACATTGTTCCGCTTTTTGAAACCATGGAAGGGATGCAGAACGCTGGCCGCACCATGCAGGAGTTGTTTGCAGTGCAAGAGTATATGAACCACCTTCAGCACCGAAATACCCGGCAAACCATTATGCTTGGTTTTTCTGACGGAACCAAGGATGGCGGTTACCTTCAGGCGAACTGGTCAATTTTCAGGACAAAAGAAATTCTTACCGAAATCTGCGCGCAGCACAATATAAAACCCATCTTTTTTGATGGAAGGGGAGGTCCTCCTGCCCGCGGCGGTGGAAAGACCCACCGTTTTTATGCGGCTCAGAGCGATAAAATTGCCAACCACGAAATTCAACTCACCATTCAGGGGCAAACCATCACCAGTACCTATGCCACTCACGATAAATTCTTTCACAACTGCGAGCAACTGCTGGCTGCCGGGCTTTCCAACTCACTGAAAAGAACCAGCCATCAGATAGCTGCTGAACACAGACAGCTGATAGAGCGTCTGGCCGAAATCAGTTATGAGCGGTATGCTGAACTCAAAGCGCATCCAAAGTTCATACCATATCTCGAAGAAAAGAGCCCGCTCAGGTTTTACGACCGAACCAATATTGGAAGCAGACCCGGCAAAAGAGGCACAAAGAAGAAACTGGAACTGACCGACTTGCGTGCAATCCCTTTTGTGGGTTCCTGGAGTCAGCTGAAGCAAAATGTGCCGGGTTATTTCGGAACCGGAACCGCCATCAGCAAATTGGTGGAAGAAGGGAAAACAGAAGAGCTCAAAAGGTTATTCATTGAGGTGCCTTTTTTTAAGGCACTGATTATGAATGGGATGATGTCGTTGTCGAAATGCAATTTTGCACTCACTTCATATCTGGCCGATGATGCTGAATATGGTGAATTCTGGAAAATGTTGTATGATGAGTATTTGTTGTCGGTAAGGATGTTGCTGCTGATTTCGAATACCACCGAACTGATGGAAGAGGAGCCGGTTTCAAAGGCCTCCATACAGATCAGGGAAAAAATTGCTCTTCCCTTGCTGGTAATACAGCAGTATGCTCTTCAGAAGGCAAGTGCAGAAACCAGCCTGAAAGAAACATATGAAAAGTTGGTAACCCGCACACTTTATGGCAACATCAATGCAGGGCGCAATTCAGCGTGATGCACTTGTCAGTAAGCGTTTTTTGAACTCATTTCCTGCAGGCTTTTCCTGATTTTTTTACGATGATGATATCCATCTTCGGGATAGCCTAATGAAATGACCAGTCCAACCGTTTTGCCTTTGGGTATTTGCAGCAGGGATTGAATCTTTTTCTCGTCGAACCAGCCAATCATGCAGGTACCTAAGCCAATTTCAGCAGCCTGAAGACAAAAATGCTCTGCAGCAATACCTATGTCAATCAAGGGCCATTCCTTTTTCTTTACCTGCATTGCCAGCCGGGTGAACCAGCGCGCTTTTTCAATAACAATAACCACCATTACAGGGGCGTGTAAAGTAAATTTATTGATTAGCTGGATGTCGGTAAAAGTGGCTTTGGCTACCTCGCTTCGCAAAGGCTCCTGATCTGCAACAATAAATTTCCAGGGCTGGGAGTTGCTGGCTGATGGGGCAAGCCGGGCAGCTTCAAGACATAGATCAATCTTTTCGGGCTCCACCTCAGCCGGGGAGTATTTTCTTACACTTTGCCTTTTTTGAATCAGTTCCTGAAAGCTCATTTTTTTATGGCAAAGATAAGAATTGTAAATCGGAGCAGCTTCCCGGCTTTGATAAAACTCAAAAAAAATGCAAAATTATCAGTTACTTTTTTTGCAGGCAGCGATATATAAAAGACGGCTTGCTGTTTTGGATGGACAGCATGCCTTCAATTAAGGTTAATATTTGGTTTTTATTGGTTCGGTGAGGCACTGCTCTGGCAATGCCTCACTGCTTTTTTACAGGTGTGAAGACGGGTTTGCCATTACTCATCGTAACCATTACCTCTGGTTTTCTCCCTCCGGGATTAAAAATCAAGGGATCGGTCTCAGATTTTAAAGTGTATCGCTCAGGCTGTGAATTTTTATCCCTGATTATGAAAATATCTCCGTTGCGTTTGTCCCTAAGTGCTATCCAGATAGCACCGCTGCTCTTCTGATAAATGAATGCCTGCCCGAAATCGGCTTTCTTTCTTTCAAATGTTACTAATGGCCTCTTCATCCTTGAATAAATCAACAGTTTGCTCCCTGAAATAAAACAAAAGTCAAAGGAGTTGTCGTTGTCAAAGTCGAGGTAGTTAAAGCTCAAACCATTACTGCCGCTGGTAAAATCGCTGTGCGATATCAATCCGTTTTCCGAGATATAAACAAGTTGACCTTGCTCATTTGCTGTGATGAACAACCCTTTGCTGTTAGTTTTGTTTTCAAAAACGGGCGCATTGTCCGCTTTTCTGAAGTTTTCAGGAATTTTGATTCTTTCTCTGCCTCTTCGGTCTGTAATCAATAGTTTGCCATTCCCATGAGAAAAAAGCAGGTAATCCTTGCCGCCGGTTCTGATAAATTGAGCCGGTGAATGTAAAGTTCCTGTTTTGGGTTTGTTCCAGTCCGGCAACTCTTTGCCTGCCAGGGTTATGTTATAGATTCTGCCATCAGTGCCCGGGTAGATAATCCGGTAATCGCGCCGGTTGTTGTAATCAACAATGGCAGATTTTCCGGCATTCTCTCCTGGGAGTTTTACCGGATAACCTTTCATCTCTTTTCCTTCGTTGCCAATAAGATGCAGATGAGAATTGGTTAGGATAGCATAAGCTTTTTTGCCGTTTTCGGGTACGATAATTTCAAAAATATCACCGGTAGGTTGCCCTTTCGTCGCAAAACTCCACATCAAAGAACCTTCGGAGGTGAAGAAATCCACTTTCCCTTTGGCAGGAATTGCCAGAATCCGGCTTCCACCGCTCTGAGCTTGCAACAATACAGGTTTGAGTACTTGATTTGCCAAAGGTTGTACATCCGGAACTTCAGCTTCTTTTTCTTCTTCAGCAATTTCTGGTTTTGGATCAGTGGCTATACTTACTGTTGAATCAGACAATTCCGGGGTTGATGCAATATTTTCTGAAGTTGAATCGGTTCTTTCGAAGGGGCTGAACTCAATGCTCCCATGAGTGTAGATCATCTCATCGCCACCGCTGTACTGAAGGATTATGCGGTTGCAGCCTTCAAGAAAGCCTGTCCAGGAAGGCAATTTTATGTCAGATAACTGCTTATTGTTATTTGGCCGGTGATTGTAAATTACAGACAGATTGCTGTTCTCATTGAATATGGATGCATCAGCTGCTTTTTTAACTGTTGCAGTAAGCTCTTGCAAATAACGGTTTGTCAATTCGAGGCTTTCTGAAATCACCATCGTTTTTCCGGCAATGACCAGATAGGCCGAATCAGTGTTGCTATGGTAAAAATTTGCTGTAAGCCGGTCGAATATGCCCGAGGTTCTTATCTTTAAAAATCCTTCTTTTTCTGCTATAAAAGATGCCAAGGCAGTTAGTGCTGTATCTGACTTAATATCAGGAAAAACAAGCAGGCTACTTTCAATCGGAGCCTTCCCTGTTTTGGGGAAAACTACCATTTCGTTGCCGAACCAGGCCAGGAAATTATCTTTCAGATTAAAGGAATAATTAATCAGTGTGCCGTTATTTTTAACCTTGTAGTTAATCGTATCCGCAATGCCAAGGTCTTTTAAGTAGGTTCCTGCATCATGTAAAGAAAGTTCAAACATGTCATCAGAATGGTATGATGTACTTTCTGCCAGATTCGATTTTACAGGATTCTGATTTGTAATCCATTTATTTTCAGGGCTTAAAGTAAAACCACTCAGCATAAGTTTTTCTTTGTTGATGGCAATGTCCAATGCACTCCATGAGTTGAAAAAATCATTCTGAAAAAGCATCCCAAACTGACTTTCGGAGCCAACTGCTTTTTTGAGCGCTGAATTATTGAGCAGCAGAACCGCATCAACCTTTTTGCCTGCAGCTCCTTCAACTTTTGCAAACTCAGGATTATAAGTAAGTGGTGTTTTGCTGTTAAGTGCCTGATAAGATTGAAAAACCAGCAATGGATTGTCCCCGATTGTAAAAATTCCATTACTCAGATAGAACCATAAATGGGTTGATTGAATACTTAGTTTATAAATGCCGTTGTATTCTGCTTTTTCTTTTTCCATCTGAAGCGATTCCGGGAAAGTTTTTGCTAATCCCTTCCTGATTGAGCTCAATCTGGTTTTTCCTACCTCTATGGAAATCAACAAGTCAGGAAAGCCTTCGGGACAGGGTACCACAGCCAGGAGAAACTTATTATCCAGCAGGTCGCTGATTAAAAGATCGAATTGAGCTAATGAATCGGCAATGGCTGCCATTTTTGAGAATTGCTGGCCGGGTGCAGCAGCATCAAGCATTTCGCTCAATCCTGAAGCTCTGGCTTTCGATATAAATTCGGTTACCGATCCCGATTTGATAATGGCAACAGCATCCACCGGAACAGCATGAGTAATCGGGTAGACAGGTTGTTTCAGATATTTGTAATAAGAATATGCAGCCCAGCCGCCGGCACCCAACGCAATTAGAATTGCAGTGATCAGAACTATAAAAAGCTTATTCTTTATCATATCAGAAGCGATTATCAAAGGTGTAACAGCTCATCTTTAATTCAGGTTTTAATTCTGCGAGCCCGGAATTGATGAATTTGAGTGTTTTTTACTCCTTTTCAATTCTTTGTAAAGTTAAACTGAAAATATCCCTGTTCATTGATTATTATTTGCAACTATTCAACAGCTGTTTGTTGAAAACCTGATCAACCGGATATTGTGCTTCGAAAAGCAGATAAAACTTTGCGGAACATATTTTCCTTGTTAAAATCAGCAGGAAATTGTAAGTTTGGCCTGTAATATTGTAACTATGAAACTTGTTTCTTTCGGAATACTGTTGTTTGTTGCTTTTTCGTTTTCGGCTTTGGGTCAGAATAACCTGTACGGTGATGATGAACAATGCAACAACCGCAGCGGACTAGAATATGGCGGCGTTGCCGGTTTTTATATTCCTGGTAACGGGACAGCTGATTTTTATTCCGGAAAACCCGAAAACGACAACAGTGTTAAGTATGTGCTCTCCAACAAATACTGGTACGACGAAATTTTTCTGCTTACCGGGGCTTATGATACTGTTTTTGTGAGGGAATATCCCGGAAAAATGCGGTATAACCCGGCCTTCAGTTTTGGATTATTTGTACAATACAACCGCAATTGCCGCACTGCCTTTTACCTGCAGTTTTTTTATGCCAGGCTCACTGCACGGGATATAGTTTCATTTGAGGTAGATCCTCCCATCGACTATCTCGCAGAACCCGATATCAGGCTGTATCCGTTAATAGGCACCGAAGAGCGCAATATGGTTGATCTGGGGTTTACTCATACTTTTGGGAACAATCCTGTAGCTCGCTGGCAGCTGGGCGGCGGAATAAATATGAATAACACACTGGTGAAGGAGTCAATTGTCAGGATTGAGGAGCGCAATTTTAATATGGTAAATGTTTACGGAAATCGTCCTTTTGTTCCCGGAGGTACACAACAGTCGTACGAAATACGGCAGGGAGGAATTGGTTTCGGTGTTTTCGGAAGTATTGGAGGAAGGTTTGAGTTCAGCGAAGCTGTAGCCATAGAGCCCGGTATTTCTGTATATTACAAACAAATCAATATGGAAAACTACCGGGGCTTTTATCCCCAGTTTAATCTGTATCTCAGGCTTTGTTTTCGTGATCTGTTGTCGTTTTAAGAGTAATTGGTTGTATTTTAATTATTTATGATCTTAATTAAAGATTTATAGTCACTAAGAAATCTTGTTTACCTTAAGTTTAATTTCATTTGTTCACTCATTCTGAATGAGCGGCGGTGCCATGGTGTAATCCCATGGGTATGTATTGCTTTACGATGCTCCGCTGTGGGGTAGCCCATATTTTTTGCCCAGCCATATTGCGGATATTTACTGTGCAGCTGTAGCATAAACTCATCGCGGTGTGTTTTTGCCAGTATTGATGCCGCTGCAATTGACATATAAATACCATCTCCTTTAACAATGCAATTGTACGGGATACCGGCATATGGTTTGAACCGGTTGCCATCAATCAGCAGAATTTCGGGAGTTGCACCTAAATTGCCAACAGCAATTTGCATGGCACAAATAGAAGCATTCAGTATATTGATTTTGTCAATTTCTTCGGCACTTACCTGCGAAACCGACCAGTATAAAGCTTCCTTTTCAATAATTTTTCTGAGTTCATTGCGGCGGGCAGGCGATAACTTTTTTGAGTCGTTCAGCAAAGGATTTGAATATCCGAAAGGAAGAACAACTGCAGCTGCAAAAACAGGTCCGGCAAGGCATCCTCTTCCGGCTTCATCGCAACCAGCCTCAATAACCGGAGTCTCGAAGTATGAGGATTTTAACATCTTAGTTTAAGAGCCTGATTAGCAATATGGTAGTCAAAAAGCCTGAAATTAACAGGTTTGTAGTCAGAGTTTTTCTGCTGTTAATAACATTATGGCTGACAAATAATGCTGCTGCGAGCAGAAATGCCGGTATCCAAATAACAAGTGCAGCCCCTGAAATTACCATCACCAGAAGGCTAACCCACATAAAATGAAAAATAAGCCACATTTTTCTGCGTATTGCAATAACTTTATCACCCGCTTCATTAAGAAATCTTAGTGAGTTAATAATCAGAAGAAGTGCTATAAAACCCAATGTAATAAACTCAGACATATTCAAAGAATACTTTACAGGCCTGAATGACTGAAAATAAGTAATGTAATCAAACCATGTACTATTAAGTTTATCGGTTAAAAACAGCCAGGAAACATAATAGATATAGGGGACTACCAGGCCAATCACAGATATTACCCATTCACGCCAGTTCCCTATCCGGTAGGTAAAAAAGCCAAGCCAGACAAAAATAATATACACAATCGTCTGTGGGATAATCAGAGAGATGGCCGAGATAATAATGCCTGCCGTAAGTATCCTGGCATAGGGTTGATTTTCATTAAAAATGCTGTACATGTAATGCAAAAGCATGTACAAGAGCAGAGTTACAATACCTTGAAGTAAAATGCCTGAATAGGAAGGATTCGCCAAAAGCAAGGTGGAGAAAACTACAACCAACAGCGTATTTTGCCGGGGCAGCAAATCATGTTTAATGTTCAGGTTATTAAACAGATAGGCCGTCACAATAAAAATTAACGATCCTGCAATTTTTAATATGATCGTATTCTCATGCCCAATCCGGCTAAGTTCACTGAAAAGCGGAATAAGGTTTAATGCTTTATCAGATATTCTCAGTTCGGGAGATTCAGTAGTGATGAGAAGTGAAAGGAAAATGAGTACAAAAAATGTTTGTACAAAAATGCCTGCTGAGTAAATTTTCTTCAAAAACATGGATTATTCTGCAACGTCGAGGCCAATGTCGGTTCTGTAGGTTTTTCCCAGGTAATCAATCGTTGAAGCAGCTTTATAAGATAGTTGTCTGGCTTCATGAATATCCTGAGCCAACGAGGTCAATGCAATTACCCGGCCTCCAGCTGTAAGAATTTTATCGCCTGAGTCATCAAAAGAAGTGCCTGCATGAAACACCAGGCAGTCTTTAGTCTTGTCGAGGGCCGAAATTTCGAGTCCTTTCGGATAATGTCCGGGATATCCTGCTGACACAAGCATTACGGTGAGAGCTTTCCGGCTGTCGGTTTTGATCTGATAGCCTGATATCTTGCCGGTATGCAGCGCAAGCATGGCTTCGAGCAGGTCTGATGTAATTCTGGGGAGAATAGCTTCAGTTTCAGGGTCGCCAAGCCTGACATTGTATTCAATAACAAACGGGTCGCCATTTACATTGATCAGGCCAAAAAAGATAAACCCCTTGTAATCAATATTTTCTTCAGCAAGTCCATGCACAGTAGGTTTAATAATACGGTCAACCACTTTTTGCATAAATGATTCAGTCGCGAAAGGAACTGGTGATACCGCGCCCATCCCTCCGGTGTTGGGCCCTGTATCATTATTGCCAATGCGTTTGTAATCTTTGGCTTCAGGCAGTAAAATCCAGTTTTTGCCATCAGTAAGTACAAAAACCGACAGTTCGGTGCCACTCAGAAACTCTTCAATCACAACGTTTTCCGAGGCTTTGCCAAATCTGGATTTAAGCAGCATTTCTTCGAGTTCCATGCTGGCTTCTTCAAGAGTATCACAAATTATCACGCCTTTACCGGCGGCCAGGCCGTCGGCTTTTAGTACATAAGGGGGCTTGAGTTTTTTGAGAAATTCGATGGCTTCATCAAATTTTCCGGCATTGAATGTTTGATAGGCAGCTGTAGGTATATTGTGCCTTTTCATAAAAGCTTTTGCAAAATCCTTGCTGCCTTCAAGCCTGGCGCCCAGAGCTGAAGGGCCGATTACTGGAATATGACTGAGATGGGAATCGGATTTAAAGAAATCATAAATGCCTTTTACCAGCGGTTCTTCAGGCCCAACAACAATAAGGTCTATGTCTTTTTGTAAAACCAGAAGTTTAATAGCATCAAAATCATTGACAGAAATGGGAATATTGGCTCCAATGACAGCGGTTCCGGCATTTCCGGGTGCAATAAAAAGTTGTTTAAGCAACGGGCTTTGAGCTATTTTCCAGGCCAGCGCATGTTCCCGCCCACCTGAACCAAGTATCAGCACATTCATGATCAAGAATTTTAAGCAAAGTAACAAAATTATTCGATTCTGTTTCCTTGCCGTTAATTAAATAATGGTGGAATAAGTTGCCAGGAGCTTAAAGAATCCATAAAAAAAAGGGAACAATTACGTTCCCTTTTTTTTTGTTATTTATTTTCCTGCCGTTTCTTTTCGGCAATTTTCTTCAGTACTTCTTCCTGAATCGCTTTGCCAACCGGCATATACTGATAAAACTCCATTGAATAATTGGCTCTTCCGCTGGAGAGGTTACGCAGGGTGGTGGCATAGCCAAACATTTCCTGCAAAGGAACAAAACCATTCAGTTTTTGAGAGCCTTTGCGGTGACGACGCATAGATTCAATCTTTCCACGACGTTTGTTAAGGTTACCAACTATGTCGCCAATATAATCGTCGGGGGTGTTGATCTCAACTTTCATTACCGGCTCAAGCAAAATAGGGTTGGCTTTCATAAAACCCTGTTTGAAACAGATTGATGCACAGGTCTGGAAAGCAAAGTCAGATGAGTCAACCGGATGGAACTGTCCGTCAATAAGAACAACTTTAACATCAACTACAGGGAAACCTGCAAGAACTCCATCGGCAAGGGTTTTAAGAATTCCTTTGTTAACTGAAGGAATGTATTCATTGGGTATAGATCCACCCTTAATCTTGTCAACAAATTCATAACCTTTGCCTTCGTTGGGTTCAATTCTGATGAGGGTCTGTGCAAACTGCCCTTTACCACCGGTTTGTTTGGAGTGCCTGTATTCCGCTTCAATTTCCATGGTTATGGTTTCGCGGAATGCAACAGAAGGTTCGCCAACAACCACTTCAACGCCAAACTCATGTTTTAGCCGGTCAACAATGATTTCCAGATGCAGCTCACCCATTCCTGAGATGATGGTTTCTTCGGTTTCTTCATCAAAACGCGCATGGAACGAAGGGTCTTCGTTTACCAGTTTCGAAAGGGCTTCGCCGAGTTTGCTCTGATCTTTGCGTGAAACAGGATTGATTTTTAGTTCAATAACACTGGGTGGAATGTGGATTGACTCAAGGTGCAACTGATGTTCCATGTCGCAAAGAGTATCACCGGTTTTGGTGAGTTTCATCCCTATGAGTGCAACAATATCGCCAGGTACTGCTTCACTCACTTCTTCACGGTCTTTGGCACGGATTTTCATAATCCGGCCGATGCGCTCTGGTTTACCTTTGGTTGAGTTCATTACCTGCATACCACTTTTCAAGGTTCCTGAATAAACCCTGACAAAAGTTTGCTGCCCAACATAAGGATCATGAATAAGTTTGAATGCAAGCGCTGCAAAAGGCTCCTTTGGAGATGGATTGCGATGGCGTGCCTTTTCGTGGTCATCAACATCCATACCTACTACAGCTCCTTTATCAACCGGAGATGGAAGGTAATCCACAACAGCATCAAGCAATTGGGTAATACCTTTGTTCTTATATGCTGCACCACAAAATACAGGAGTAATAAGCAGTTTAAGGGTTGCCTCGCGGGCGGCTGACTTGAGCAATTCAAACGGAACTTCTTTGTCTTCGAGGAAAAGTTCAAGAATTTCTTCGTTGAAATCGGCAAGTCTTTCAACTAATTGCTGTTTAAACTCACGGGTCTGAGCTTTAAACTCCTCTGGAATTTCAGAAACAATGGTTTTGGTATCCTCAAAGGTGTACATTTTGCAGTTCATCAGGTCAAGAATTCCCCTGAAGTCTTCCTCGAGGCCGATGGGCAACTGAAATGCAACTGCTCTGGCGTCGAGATTTTCGTTCATTTGCTTGATTACTTCGTGGTAATCGGCTCCGGTACGGTCAATTTTATTAACAAAAGCGATGCGGGGAACTTTGTAGCGCTCAGCCTGATTCCATACTGTTTCGCTCTGAGGTTCCACTCCGCCTACTGCACAGAACAGTGCAACCATTCCGTCAATTACCCTGAGCGAACGTTCAACCTCAACAGTAAAATCAACGTGACCCGGTGTGTCAATAATATTAATCTGGTGGTTATTCCACGAGCAACTGATGGCCGCTGAAGCGATAGTAATGCCACGTTCCTGCTCCTGTTTCATGAAGTCCATAGTGGCCTGCCCGTCGTGAACTTCTCCAAGTTTGCGGTTTACGCCGGTGAAAAACAGAAGTCGCTCTGTGGTTGTGGTTTTGCCTGCATCAATATGTGCTGCAATACCAATGTTTCTGAGTTTGTTTAATGTCATGATGTGTAAATTGTCAATGATAAATTTCAGGCCGGCAAAACAAAGAAAAAATCACCACCTTTTGATATTCAGAAGGTTAATTAATTATTAAGTTTATCAACAGGGAAGAAATTGGGCAGCCCGAAACGGCCGGCAAAATTATAAAAAAAATTAATTAGTTTGACATTACAAAAAAATAATTCCGGCTTTATTGTAAATCTGAAATTGGTCATATTTTTTTGGCCTAAAGTTTTTGAAATTCTATTTGTTGTAAAATAAATTTACACTTTCCTCTTGTTGAATCCTTTCATATCAACTACTCAGTTCATCTTTTTTCTCAGCGAGCAGCTGGGGGAAATGCTGAAAATACTGACATTGTAATAAAAATTCTGTTAGTTGCAGGATAAAGAAATTCTTTATACATTGCACTGGAAAAAAGTTAGCACCTGTTTAATTACTTTCTTGAAAAAATAATATTAACAATTAAGTAAAAGAATGCTTCTGAATAAAGGTTCTTTTTACTGCAGCAGGTGAAACATATCTCATTTTATGTGGTTAATAATTTTTCTTGCGAAATTAAGAAGTGAATTCCTAAACTGCTCTGTTTCTTTATGAAAAGTGAAAACGAAAGAATAACTCAGTTAAACGAAAGAATCAATCAGCTTGAAGCTGAGATTATGCGTTTGAAATCCCCTTCGTTAAACGTATTCTCCGGAATTGATTATTCGGTATTTTCTCATTTAATCGAAACTATTGGCGATTTTATAGTAATTACTGATGAGATTGGTAAGATAAGGTATGTAAATAGTGCGGTGGTTCAACGGTTTGGGTACACAAGGAGCGAGCTTGTGGGCAATAATGCTGGTATTTTTCTTGAACCTGCAATTCGTCGTGAGCTTGGTAACGAAATTCTTCTTCAAACCAGGAACGGTGCCTGGCAGGGCGAATTAAATAATATCACAAAGTCGGGAGAAATATTCAGAGTGATGCTTCAGACTTCCGGATTTAAAACGAATGAAGGCGATTTCTTTCTGATATCTATCTCGCATGATATCTCCCGGCGGTTTGAGGCTGAACAAAGCCTGCTTTATGAGCGCGAAATGCTTCAGAATTTAATGGACTCAATGCCCGACTCCATTTACTTCAAGGATAAAGAAAGTAAGTTTACCCGAATTAATAAAGTACAGGCTGAAATTCTAGGACTTGAAAAACCCGAAGATGCAGTAGGACTAACTGATCTTGATTTCTTTGCTCCGGATCATGCAAGCGAAGCCTTTGCTGATGAAAAAGAAATTATCAGAACAGGTAAACCTCTGGTAGCCAAACCCGAATACATCAGGCTGGCCGATGGTACATTTAAATGGGTTTCTGCCAGTAAAGCGCCTTATGTTAATTCCGAAGGAAAGATTACCGGAATAATGGGAATAAGCCGCGATATTTCGGCTGAAAGGCTGGCTAATCAAAAACTTGCTGAAAATGAAGCCCTGCTTGCCGGAGTTATTGATGGTATGACCGATTTGATTATTATACGTGATAATTCTTTAATTCCGGTCAGATTAAATCAGGCAGCACAAAAATTCTTTGGTATTGACCTGAAAACCGAATCTTATTCAAATATTGATAAAATATCTGGTATACTTTTTAATCCTTGCAATGCAAAAACTGCCTTGGAATCAGGTGTTACACAGATTAAGGAGATAACTGATTCCCTGGGAGGGAAAACTTATGAATGTCGCACAATACCTGTAAGAAATGAATCTGATGAAATATTTTTGATAGTTGAGCAGATCAGAGATATTACTGATAAAAAAAGAGTAATCAATGAGCTGGAAGATAATCAAAAAAGGCTCAATTCTCTTATTGATAATATCCCTGTAGGAATTGTATTAAAAAAGGCCGGATCCCTTTATCTGAACAATAAGTCATTGGAAATTACAGGATTGGAAAGTAGTCGTACAATCGGTATTGAGGATTTCTTTGAGCAGGTTACCGGATTTAACTCAGGTCAGGCAAGGATTCGCGTTGATGAATTGAAGTATAATGAAGGTCTGGCTTTGATGGAATGTAAAAACCTGTCAGGACAAAAGTTTTTTGCTGAAGTCAATGTATTTGATGGCCCTGATGGCGAAGTGTGGCTATTTAATGATGTTTCGGAGAAACTGAAATCGGATATTGAGCTTAAAAAATTATACGACAGGTTTGTAAATATTACTTCTCAATTGCCTGGTATGGTTTATCAGTTTGAAATGAAGTCAGACGGAACTTATTATATACCTTATTCCAATGGTTTCATAACTAACATTTTTGGTTTCTCCCTTGATGAAATAAATGGCAATCCCGATTATATTTTTAAAAACGTATTTCAGGATGATCTGCCTGGCCTTATTGATTCAATCAGAGTTTCAGCAGAAACCATGAGCCCCTGGGTAGCTGAATTCAGATTAAAATCAGCAGATGGAAAAGTAAAATGGATCCGGGGTAATTCTACTCCTCAAAAAGATAAAGATGGAAGTGTATTATGGCACGGGTTCATGACCGATATAACCTATGATAAAAAGGTTGAGAAAGAGATTATCAGTGCTCATGAAAATCTTGCAGCAACCCTCAAAGCTATACCGGATTTGTTGTTTGAAGTGGATGATAAAGGGCTTATTTATAGTTATCATGCACCCTCCGATAATTTGTTGTACCAGGCTCCGGATTCCTTTATCAAACGGAAAGTGACAGAAATCTTGCCTGAGACAGCGAGTTTGCCAATTATGGAGGCCATTATGGAAGCCAGCCAAAAAGGGTTTTCAACAGGGGTTCAATATCTGCTTGAAGATAACGGATCACCGAGATGGTTCGAATTAAGTATCTCATTTAAAGAACATACTGCTGATGGCAAACGGTTTATTTCACTTGTACGTGATATTACTTCACGCAAATTGACTGAAATTAAACTTGAACATCAGAGCAGGGTACTTGAAGGAGTATCAAGGGCAACTACGGCCTTGCTGCTCGAAGATGATACGCACATGGCTATAAATCAAGCACTTGAATATATAGGAAATGCGTCAGGTGTGGATAGGGTTTATCTTTTTGAATATCATGGCGATGGTGTTGATTCTGAAAACAACTTTATTAGTCAACGGTATGAGTGGTGCAGCCCGGGTACTTCTCCTCAAATTGACAATCCCGACTTGCAATATGTGCCGGCAGATTTCATTCCAAGGTGGAATGAGCTGCTGGGAGCAGGAAAACCGGTTGTAGGGTTTGTTCGTGATTTTCCTGAAAATGAAAGAGAAATTCTTGAACCTCAGGAAATTATATCTTTACTTGTGGTGCCTGTATTTGTCGAAAACAGATTATTCGGATTCGTTGGGTTCGATGACTGTACCAAAGCTTATGCGTGGACTCAGTCTGAAGTGTTTATTCTCCAAAGTCTTGCTTCTGGCATAGGTAATGCCTTGCTGCGTGAACGCGCAGCCGAAAAGCTAAAGTTTAGTGAGAATCGTTTCAGAGTGCTTTACGAAGAGTCGCCAATCGGACTGATGCTTTCGGAGTATGATGGTGCAATAATCAACACAAATGAAGCATTTAGAAAGATACTTTCATGCGAGAACCCTGTTCCGCTTCAACGCAATTTTAATGAACTTATTCCTGAAAACTTCCGTCCTGTAATGGATGTAGCCCTGAGTGACCTTGATAAAACCGGCAGGGCAGGGCCAATTGAAATCAGATTAAATACGAAAAAAGGTGGAACTATCCCGGTGTTGATGAACCTTATGGTGGTTAAAGATCTTGACCTGCGTCCCAAAGTCTGGGCAATCATTGAAGATATTTCTGAAAGGAAAAAGTTTGAATATGAGCTTATTAAGGCAAGGGATGAAGCTACCCGTGCCAACAAGTCGAAAAGTGAGTTCCTGGCAAACATGAGTCATGAGATTCGTACTCCGCTCAATGCTATTATGGGTTTTGCTGAGTTACTTGGCGATCAGCTCGAAAATCCGAGACACCAGGAGTTTGTAGATATTATTGGCAAAAGCGGAAGAAACCTGCTTTTAATCATCAATGATATTCTCGATTTGTCCAGAATTGAGGCCGGAAGAATGAAAATAGAACCAGAACCCGTTAAACCTCAGCAAATTATTAATGAACTTGAACGGATTTTCTCACTTAGCGCCAGCGAAAAGAAATTAAAATTTATTGTTGACAAGGACAAAGATTTACCTGAGACACTGATTATGGACGAAACCAGAGTCAGGCAGGTGTTGTTTAACCTTTTGGGTAATGCAATTAAATTCACACACACCGGAGAAGTTAAATTACTGGTTAAAACGCAAAATTTGAATACTTTAAGTATGACCTGCGATCTTGTTCTTGAAGTTTCTGATACAGGTATTGGTATCCCTTCTGAACAGCAGGAGTTGATTTTTATGGCATTCAGACAACAGGAAGGACAAAGCACCAGGAAGTTTGGTGGTACAGGCCTGGGGCTTACCATCACTAAACGTATGGTTGAAATGATGAACGGGCAAATTAGTGTGCAAAGCAAACCTGGCGAAGGAAGTGTTTTTAGCGTACTTTTGCGTGAAGTTTCTATTGGACAAACCTACACTCCAATCTCAATCAGCGAGGATATTGAACTTGCGAAAGCATTTCTTTTTAACCATCAAACTGTTCTTCTGGTTGAAGATATTCAGCTTAATCGAGCAGTTATAAAGGAAATGTTCAGAGGAAAGAACCTTATTCTCCTTGAAGCTGTAAATGGGGTAGAAGCGCTCGAAATTTGCAGAAAAAACAAACCCGATTTGATCCTCATGGATATGCAAATGCCTGTAATGGATGGATATACAGCAACCCGGCTGATAAAAGCTGACAAGGATTTGTTTTCCATACCTGTGGTTGCACTTACTGCTTCTGCTATGAAAAACGAGGCCGAAGAGATTAAAAAACTTTGTGATGGATATCTTCAAAAACCTGTTAGCCCCGGGGTACTTATGAGTGAGCTGGCCAGATTCCTAACCTATAATAAGAGTGATCAAATGCCTGAATCTCAAATGAATAATGACAAACTTCAGCCTGCCGGAAGAGGTTTTTCTGAAGAAGCTTATCCCAATGCCGACCTCAAGAATGAGTTGTTAAGGAATCTCAAAAGAATTAAACAAGGTATGATTATTGACGAAATCATTGATTTCTCGCATAAAGTAGCAATTGCAGGAACTGATTGCGGGTCAGGAACTTTGGTCAGGTATGCCGATACACTCAAAAAACAGGCTGAGTCTTTTTCCATTGATTTATTAATGAACAGCTTCGATGAGCTTGAAACTTTTTTGAGTAATACAGAAAAATAGCTATGAAAAAAGAAGCCGGTACACCTGTATACAGCAACGAGGCACCTCCTTTAATTCTAATTGTTGATGATCTGCACCAGAATCTGGCGGTTTTAGGTAACATACTCAGAACCGAAGGGCATCAGCTGGCCATTGCAAATAATGGAAGACAGGCAATTTCCATTGCCCTCGCAAAAAATCCTGATCTGATTTTACTGGATATTGCCATGCCCGATCTTGATGGCTTATCTGCCTGCCGCATGCTGAAGGAAAATAAATTAACAAAAGATATTCCGGTAATTTTCCTCACTGCACGCACTGAGCCCGAAGATATCCTTAAAGGATTTGAAGCTGGTGCCGTCGACTACATAACCAAGCCATTTAAAGCAGGAGAACTTCTGGCAAGAGTATCTACCCATCTCGAACTGAAAAAATCACGCGATATTATAATTAAACAGAAAAATGAACTTACTGAAGCGCTGGCAACGAAAGATAAACTTTTTTCTATTATATCGCATGATCTCAAAAGCCCGTTCTCTGGCCTCATGTTAATGTCGAAACTTTTGGTTGAAAATTTCGAAAGTTTCGAAAAAAATGATCTTCTTGATTCAATTACACTGATTCGGGATACTGCTGATCAGGTTCATGAATTAATGCAGAACCTGTTGAGCTGGGCCAGACTCCAAAATGAATCCCTTTCATATAACCCAACAAAATTGTCTTTGGCTCAGGAAGTTAATAAAACAACCGAAGTGCTGAGGCTGAATAGTGCTAAAAAGGCCATCACTATTGATTGTAATATCAGTTCCAGCTATTCTGTTTTTGCTGATGCTGATTTATTGAGAATTATTTTTCACAATCTTATAGGTAATGCAATAAAGTTCAGTAAAAATGATAGCATAGTTGAGATATCAGCTGAATTGGATGACGGATATGTTATTTCATATGTGAAAGATAAAGGAATTGGCATCCCTGCCGAAAAAATTGACGGAATCTTTAAAGATAGCCCGGGCAAATCAACTGCAGGAACAGCTAATGAAATTGGATCAGGCCTGGGATTGGTTTTATGCCGCGAAATGGTTGAAAAAATGGGTGGAACAATTGGAGTTGAATCAGAGCAGGGTGCAGGAAGTACCTTCTGGTTTACTCTTCCTGTAGATTAGAACTTATACAAAAAATTTTCAAACTATCTGCCTGTTAAGAAAATTATGGTTGATTTCTGGTTTTCGCTTAAATTATTGAAATACAACAGGGTAATGTCTATTTTGTAATAGTTCTCAGGTATGGATTACTAATTCTGTACCCATAAATTAAAAAAAAGGAAACAATGTATACATTTTTATAGTAAATTAGCGGCCAAGACGATAGATGAGAATTACTTACTCTCAAACCCATTAATGAACAGACCAGATTTCAGTGGTACCGAAGGAAGTCTTCTTTCCGATGCAAATGTCATGCCCGGATTTGAAACTTCTCATTTGCCTATGGCTATCACGCTTATTTCTGGACATTTAAGCTGGAGCAACAGAGCATTTAACGGCTTCCTAAAGAGCTTGCCGGGATACTATAATGAATCAGCAAAATTTTTTGAATTCTTAAGTTCAGTCGTTCAAAGTACTCCTGATTACAAGCCTGGTATCTGGTACAACCTGTCATTAGCTGAGCTAAATTATTCAGCAGATATTAAATTCAGTTTCTCTGATTTTAAAGATAATGAAGGCAACAGTAAGCGTTTGTTTAATTTTATTCAAATGCAGCACAATGTTACCGAAATACCTTCATTAAATGCTCCCGATTCACTGGTAAGCCGCTTTGCATTGGTGCTTTCACAGTTTTCTTCGGCCGGATGGGAGATTTCTTACAACGACAACAAAGCCGAGATCAATACCTGGAATTTCTTTGAGTTACTGGCTATAAAAGATCCGGGAGAAAATATTACTCCGGATGATTTGCTTCACCGCCCTGTAATTCATCCCGATGATTTGAAGGATTATGATTACAAGATTGAACGATTCCTTTCTCAGAAAGTCCCTTCCTACAGCATTAGTTACCGTACCCTGGATCGAAATGGTATAACCCGCCATTTTCATTGTCATGCCCGTTTGCAATATAATCAGGACGGTGACCTGAAGCACTGGACAGCAATTGTTCAGGATGTGAGTAGCTTCAAAAAATCAGAATCATTAAAATCTTCAGCATTTCAGATTAGCCAACTTATACATTCTCAGCATAATCTGGAGTTGCTCATGAAGGCAATTCAGAAGATCATCTCTTCAATGATGCCAGCTCCTGAAATGACCATAACACTATTGGGTGAGAATGACGAAAGAATCATATATGCATTCCGCGACAATACTGTTCATTTGCCTGTGAATGGTAAATCTGAAAACGGACTGATTGACTATGTGTTGCTAAGTGGCGATCCTTTGCTGGCAACTGCTTCATCCATTGAATTGATGATGGAGGAGAATATTATTGCATTGTCGAAACCAATTCCACAATCCTGGCTGGGGATACCACTCAAAACCCGCGAGAGTACCATTGGTGTTTTAAGCCTTCAGTCTCACACCGATGAAACTACTTACAGTGAGGATGAAAAAATAATTCTTCAGTTTGTTGCTGAACAGATTGCTCTTGCCATACAGAAAATCAGAAGCGAAGAGCAGTTGGTAAAAGCCAAGAATACCGCCGAAAATTCCAGTCGCCTGAAATCTTCGTTGCTTGCAAATATGAGCCATGAGCTCAGAACACCAATGACCGGCATACTTGGTTTCTCTGAAATCCTGAATGAAGAACTTGAAGATCCTCGGCTGAAATCAATGGCAGGCACAATCTTTAAATCGGCTGGCCGGTTGATGTCAACCCTAAATTCAATTATTGACCTTTCGGCACTGGAAGCTGATAAAAACAGCCTCAATCTCAAACCCATAAATACCCGCCTGATGTTTCAGCCTTTGTTAAAGGTAGCATATTCTGTTGCCAGTGACAAGGGACTATACCTCCGCACTGCCCTTCCGCCTGATCTGCTCCTTATGGCTGACGAAAAGTTATTGAGCCAGATGTTGCATCATTTGATTGATAATGCACTTAAATTTACAGTAGATGGTGGCATTTCCATCAGTGCTTACAAGATGGACAAAAAGAGCACCGAAGGCATTATCCGCATCAGCGATACCGGTATTGGAATTGCTCCTGAACATCATAAAATGATTTTTGAAGAATTCAGGCAAGTGAGCGAAGGGTTTTCAAGGACTTTTGAGGGCAGTGGACTCGGGCTTTCCTTATGCTCAAAAATTGCACGTTTACTTAATGCCCGGGTTTGGGTTGAAAGTGTGGTTGGTAAAGGCTCTGATTTTTATGTAGAGCTACCTCTTGCAAAAGCCGAGACAGTTCAGGTGCAGGCAGCTGCTGAGGAAGGGCAGGTGATTACCACCCATCGGTTGAGCCGCGGTTCTGTGCCTGAAGTATTAATTGTTGAGGATAATGAAATCAACCGGCGCCTGGCTGCCTTGTATCTTCGTGAACTCTGCAATACCGAAATGGCAGAAAATGGCTATGTTGCCCTTGAAAAGATCAAGCGTAGAAAATACGATGCCATTCTCATGGATATCAACCTGGGGGCAGGACCCGATGGATTATCTATTGCGCATCAGATTAAAGATTATGAACTGAATAAGAACACCCCTGTTATTGCTGTTACAGGATATACCATGCATGGCGATAAGGAAAAACTGCTTTCAAATGGTTGTTCTCATTACCTTCCAAAGCCCTACGACAAACAAACCCTGCTTAAACTTTTCTCAGGAATTCTTTATGGACAGCAGACTTCTTCAGGGTCTTGATTTTCAATAATATATGTTTCAAGATCTTCGGCACAAACTGTATTTTTGAAATAAACAGCAGCCTCATTTCTAAGTGCCTCCACATCATCATATCTTGCCGAAAAGTGACCGATTATCAGTTTTCCAGCTCCTGCCATTTTTGCAATACGGGCAGCCTGTGCGGCAGTTGAATGCATTTTTTCTGAAGCAGCTACTTCTTTGTCATTCATAAATGTAGCTTCATGATACATTACACTTACCCCTTTAACATGCTCTGCAACAGGCTCATAATAGGCTGTGTCTGAGCAATAGGCATATGATCTTGGTTTTGGCGGATCTTCAGTTAACAGATTATTGGGGATTACCTCACCGTCAGCAGTTTCAAAATCAGCCCCAGCTCTCAATTTCTCCATGAAATATATTGGCACGCCATATCTGTCTGAGTCGGCCCGTTTTATCTTCCTTGGTAACGGCTTTTCTTCAAAAATAAATCCTGTTGTTGGCACTCTGTGCTTCAACGGGAAACTTTTAATAATCAGATTTCCGGCATCTGCAATTGTTTGAATTCCTACAATACTGGTGTGATGAAATACAACAGGGTAGGAGAGTAAAGTAAGTGAAGCATTTAACTGTAGTTCAATAATTTCCTGAAGCTGAGGCGGCCCGTATACATGCAAAGGTGTTTTTCTGCCAATAAGATGCCAGGTAGAAATTAACCCGATTAAACCAAAAAAGTGGTCACCATGCAAGTGACTGATAAAAACATGCCCAATTTTATTGATCTTAATTTTTAAATGACGAAGGATCATCTGGGTTCCTTCACCGCAATCAATCAAAAAGTACTTTTCTCCAAGTGCAAGTAATTGAGCACTGAGATTTCTTGATGAAGTAGGAATTGCGGCACTGCTGCCCATGATAGTAACTGTAAATTTTTTCATTCCTTGTAATTAAAGCCGCTTTTAATGCATTGCAAATATAAAGGCAAAAAAAAATCCCCCGAAGGGGATTTTTTATTTATGCTTAAAGCTTATTCAGCTTTATCGTTTTTGGCTTTGGCTTCTGAAGCTTCCATATCTGATTTCAGATTAGCAAGAGCTTCAAGATCTCCGAGAGTTGTTTTTTCGAGGTTGTCTTTCAGTTTTTTAACTGCACGTTTGGTTGAATTCTCAGCACTTTCTTTGGCTGTGTTTTCTTTTACGCGCTCAGCTGCTGAAGCATCCTGGAAAATGCGGGTGTGTGAAAGGATGATTTTTTTGTTCTCTTTTGAGAATTCAATAACTTTAAAATCAACCGATTCGTCAACTTTAATCTGGCTGTTGTCTTCTTTAACAACATGGCGCAGAGGTGCGAAACCTTCTACTCCATAAGGCAGAGCAACCACCAAACCTTTGTCGCTTGAGCTGGTTACAGTTCCTTTGTGAACTGAACCTACGGCAAATACCGATTCAAAAACATCCCATGGGTTTTCTTCCAATTGTTTGTGGCCAAGGCTCAAACGGCGGTTTTCAACATCCACGTCAAGTACCATAACTTCGATTTTCTCTCCGATTTTGGTAAATTCAGCAGGATGTTTGATTTTCTTTGACCATGAAAGGTCAGAGATGTGGATAAGGCCGTCAACACCTTCTTCGAGCTCAACAAAAATACCGAAATTGGTAAAGTTGCGAACTGTGGCTTCGTGTTTCGAATTGATGGGGTATTTTTCTTTAATGTTTGTCCAGGGATCAGGAATAAGTTGTTTGATACCCAGCGACATTTTGCGTTCTTCGCGGTCGAGTGTGAGGATAACAGCTTCTACTTCGTCTCCAACTTTCAGGAAGTCCTGAGCTGTGCGTAAATGCTGTGACCATGACATTTCGGAAACGTGAATCAAACCTTCGACTCCGGTTGCAATCTCAATAAATGCACCGTAATCGGCAATTACAACTACGCGGCCTTTAACTTTATCGCCAACCTTGATGTTTTCGTCAAGCGAATCCCATGGGTGAGGTGTAAGTTGTTTAAGACCGAGGGCAATACGTTTTTTGTTTTCGTCGAAATCGAGGATAACCACCCTGATTTTTGCATCAAGCTGAACGATTTCTTCGGGGTGATTGATGCGGCCCCATGAAAGGTCGGTAATGTGAACAAGTCCGTCAACTCCGCCGAGATCAACAAATACTCCGTATGATGTAATGTTTTTAACGGTTCCTTCAAGAATCTGGCCTTTTTCGAGTTTGCTGATGATGTCGGCTTTTTGCTGCTCGAGTTCATCTTCAATAAGAGCCTTGTGAGAAACAACCACGTTTTTGTATTCCTGGTTGATTTTCACTACCTTGAATTCCATTACTTTATCTACATAGATATCGTAATCGCGGATGGGTTTAACGTCAATCTGTGATCCGGGGAGGAATGCCTCAATACCGAATACATCAACGATAAGACCACCTTTGGTGCGGCACTTAACATATCCGTTGATAATTTCTTCGTTTTCAAATGCCTGATTAACGCGCTCCCATGAACGGAGAATACGTGCCTTTTTGTGTGAAAGCAGAAGCTGGCCTCCCATATCTTCCTGGCTCTCAACATAAACTTCAATTTTATCTCCGATTTTCAGGTTAGGATTGTAGCGGAGTTCTGACTGAGGAATTACTCCATCGGATTTAAAACCGATATTAACTACAACTTCGCGGCTGCTTATAGCTACTACAGTTCCGTCAATAACTTCATGTTCTACGATGGAACTGAGGGTTTTGTCGTAAACCGATTCAAGTTTTGAACGCTCTTCCGATGAGTAGTTTTCATGTTTCTTTCCAATGGCATCCCAATCAAAGTTCTCAAGTGAAATCTGGGGAACCAGTTTGGCTTTGAGTTTTTCAACTGTAGGCTCATCGTCGTCGTCGGCTTCGGCAACTTCTGCTACAACTTCTGCTACCGGAGCAATTTCTTCAGCAACTGCTGGTGCAACTTCTGCAACAACTTCTGCTTCTTTTACTTCAGGCGTTTCATTAACCTCTGCATTTACTTCGTTTGAAGTTTCTTCTGCATTGGTCAATTCTTCGTTGACGTTTAATTCGTCGTTTGTCATTTAATCTTTCTTTGCGGTATCGTTGGATACCAGGTTAATACTATGTGAATTACAAGGATTTGCCGGACAGGGTCACCTTTTCGATGAAACGAAATGGCGCCGGCAAAACCGGGGTGCAAAGGTAAGAAGTTTTTTTTAATTCAAAACGGTAAGAAGTTAATTTTCAAAGAGAAAAAAGCCGGATACTTTAGTTTACCCGGCTTTAACTTTTTGAGGAGTCTTATTTGATCAGAAACTTTTTGTGGATAAGCGCTTCTGCACTAGTAAGCCGAATAAAATAAATTCCTGCCGGATATGCTGCCAAAGGAACTCCTGATGTTCTGACTTCTTCCGGAGCTAGTTTAAATCTTTCAGAATGAACCAGTTTGCCTGATTGTGTAAATATCTCCAGCTCAACTTCGCCGTATACACCCTGTAAACTGTAATTTAATATTCCATCTTCAGCCGGGTTTGGATAGATACTGAGTCGGTTATCTGCCTCAGGTTCATCAATTCCATAGCTGCAGTTGCTGAAAGTGAAATAAATAATGATATCTGCTGTGTTTTTACAACCAGTTGCAAGGTTGGTTACCTCTACATTATATTGCCTTAAATCAAAACTGATTCCTGATGATAAAACATCAATACTCTGTGTAGTGGCACCATTGCTCCACAAATATGAAGCTTGTGAAATAGCAGGATCTGCGGCATTAATGGATACTGTGTCGAAAACGCAGACACCTATTTCATTTGCACTGATTGGCTGCACTTTTGGGTCGTTTGGAATAAGATTTATTGATGGCAGACTATTAACCAATACTTCTATTGAACCAGTAGCATTGTTAAAACCATCGCTTACAGTAACCTGATACGTAGTAGTGGCTGTGGGAGAAACTATAGGATTCGCCTGTGTATTGGTAAATCCGGGAGGATTTGATGTCCATGAATATGTATAGTTCTGAGTTCCTCCGCCGGCCAGCGCATATAGCTGAGTAGACTCACCTGAGCAAATAACTGCAGGCAGGGCCGAAGGATTTGCAGCAAGGGCATCGCCTGATAAAGAAATCAGCACAACATCGGGTTGAACGCTGGTACAACCTGTCCATAAATCGGTTACACTTAAAGTGAATGAAACAGATTCGTAAAGATTAACAGTTGTAGGATTTTGAATGTTTGCAAAATTCAGTTTATCAGCGGGAGCCCATTGCCACTGATAAAAGCCGGTACCTGCTGATGCAGTTCCTGATAACTGTGTCGGCGTTCCGTAAGTAATCACCTGATCAGGGCCGGCGTTGGGTAAAGGCCTGGCATTTACATCAACAATTACCTGACTGCTAACAGTTGTTTCTCCATCAAATACCTCAACAAAATAAGTAGTTGTTACTAAAGGGGCAACAACCGGATTTTGCAGGTCTGAAGTAAATCCAACCGGGTTTGATGTCCAGCTAAAGCTGTATTGGCCGGTTCCTCCATAAGCCTGTGCATTAAGTTGAGTCTGGCTGCCACTACATACGATGGGAGGACTTGCAGAAGCACTGCTATTAAGAAGTCCTCCGATAACTTCTATAAACACCTGATCCGATCCGGTACAGCCTGTTTGGGTATCGGTTGCTGTTAAAGTAAATGTTGTGGTGGTAGTCATCGGCACTGTTACAGGTTGCAATATATTTGGATTTACCAGCAATCCGGCGGGAATCCATTGGTAGGTATAAGTACCTGATCCGCCTTCAACCTCTCCCTGTAGTGTTATTGTATTACCTTCCGGAACACTGGCATCGGGCCCTGCATAGGTTTCGGGATTCTGATTTACAACGATGTAAGCTGAATCAATTGCCGGACAACCAAATTGATTGGTAACCCTGCACCAATACCATCCTGTAGTATCTGTCAATAATGTTTGCGATGTTGAATCATTCTGCCACTGATAAGTATTATATGCTCCGGGGTTGAGGTAGAAAGCTTCACTGGCACAAATGGTGGTGTCACTTCCGATATTAACTGATGCTGCAGGATTAATTCGTACAAACCGGGCAACATTTTTCGAAATTCCGTATAGGTACACCTTTAATTGAACGCCATACAGGCCTGTAGTAGGAAACAAATATGTTGGATTGAGTTCTGTGGATTGTGTGCCGTTAGGGAAAGTCCATCTCACAGAATCGGGTGTATCGGAAGCACTGGTGTAAAACTGTATGGTATCTCCGTCGCATGCGGGCTCATCCCAGTAAAAGTCAGCTGATAAGAAGAAAAATGACTGAATAAAGGGCGGAAGACCATATGAGCATTCGCGACCGGCAAGGCCAACTGCATTTTCAATAAAACCACATCCAGTTCCCAAAACATTGGGTTGGTTTATCCTTGATAAATAGGTTGAATTTCGCCTGGCAATATACATACGGTTATCAGGTCCCAGCTGAAGAGCTCCAATTGGTCCCAAACCCTGGCCGACACTGGCAACTACAACTCTTGAGGCTAGAATTGTCGCAGGATCTTCAGAACTTAAATCGTATTGATGAATTTTTCTATTGGCTTTCCATTCGCCGATATACAACACTTTGCTGTTAGGAGAAAACTCAACGCCGTAAGGGCCACCGGGATCAAAGCCACTGGGCTCGGTATAGTTTTCGTCAGTAACCATATGCGTTACTATGCCAGTTGCATTATCGAAATTGTAAATTCCTACGGAATAATCGGTATTATTTGCCATAGCTATCTTAGTTCCATCGGGAGAAACTTTTAAATAACCTTTGGAAGCTTGTCCGATGTCTCCGATTAGCATGGGGCCGGTGGTGCTGATCACAGGCGTTGTACTCACACCGTCTCCGGTGATCCTGTATGCGTAAAAATCGGCATTTCCCCATTTTTTTGTAATTACCCAGAATGAGTACCCATCACTATGTCCGACGGCTGTTACTTTTTCGCAGGCAAGGGGAACGAGTGAAATGTTTTTTTCTGTAGTCACAACATCTCCGAGCCCGTTATTCAAAGTCATGTCTACTTTTGTGTAGCATAAACCGGCAGCGAGATTATTGTCAGCTGCATCAACCGTAAAAACATAATACTCTGTTGAACTACCGGGTTTTGGGATGATGATTCCGGATTGTGTGCTGGATGAATTACCCAGCAATCCAAAACCGTTGGGCATTTGTCCATGATTTTTGTGATAAACAAATCGCCCATCTGTATAAAATTCGAGATTTCCTGCTGCTGTTGATATGGACGAACAACCCTCCCCGGTATTCAATGCACCGTTAGTAAGTGCGGAAGGAGGCCCCAGGCTGAAAGAAATTCCTGCATTTTCGCCAAAATACCAGTAATTGGCCTGTTTCTGTGCATTAAGTTGCCAAAATAACAGGAGCACTGCTATTGTAAGTAAAGTTCTTCTCAATGGTGGAACGATTTTAAAATTTATTTTAAAGAGTCTCAGATACAAAAATAGGAAATTTTGAAACTCAGATACAATTATTTGTATATAAAAGCATAGATTCATTGCAAAATTTTTATTAGAACCAGCGTATAATTGTTTTAAAAAAAAGAAAAGCCCCATTACCGGGGCTTTTCAAAAGTGGTTATTTTTTTCCTTGCTGTTTGGCCAGTTCTTCCAGTCTTTTCTGGAAGTTTGATTTTTTTACCGGTTTTTTCTTATTCTCCTGAATCTGTGCATGAAGTTTATCTTCATCAACAAATCTCCTGATAATGTACATTTGAGCAAAAGTAATCAGGTTGGCAAGCAGGTAATAATAACTTAATCCGGAAGAGTAACTATTAAAAAATCCAAGAAACATGATTGGCATCAGATACATCATGGTTTTCATTCCCGGGACCTGATTGCCGGTAGACATCATATCATTATTTAACTTGGTATAGATAATGGTGGAGATGGTCATCAGGAGGGTAAACAAACTGACATGGTCGCCGTAAAAAGGAATTGTAAACGGAAGATCAAGCACCGAGTCATAGCTTGAAAGGTCGGTTGCCCATAAAAATGCTTCTTGTCTCAATTCAATGGAGGCCGGGAAGAACCTGAACATAGCCAGCAAAATTGGAAACTGCAACAGCATGGGAATACAGCCAGCCATAGGGTTTACTCCGGCTTTTTTGTACAGAGCCATAACAGCCTGCTGTTTTTTCATTGCATCATCTTTCTTGGGGTATTTGTTGTTGATCTCGTCAATTTCGGGTTTCAACAATCGCATTTTTGCTGAAGAAAGATAGGTTTTATAGGCAATCGGGAAAAGTACAATCTTAAGCAGAATGGTAAGAATAAGGATAATAATGCCATAATTCATGTCAAATCCTTCCAGATAGTTGAAAACCGGAATAACGGCAAAGCGGTTGATCCACTGCATCAGGAAAAAACTCCAGCCTAAGGGTATTTGTTTCTCGAGGTCAAGCTTGTATTTCCTGAATAGATTATATTTGTTTGGCCCGAAGAAAAAGCTCATATTCAGGCTGTTATCTGTCATTGGGTTGTAGGGCAACGACAGGGTCGCAGTCATATTTTCGAGGTACTTCTGTTCTTTTTCAGGCTCCCGAACTTTGGTGAGTTCAGCATTCTGAAATAAATCGTCAGCAATAAGTGTTGATGAGAAGAATTGTTGTTTGAATGATACCCATTTTACACGGGTACTTATATTCTGGCTATCGTCTTTTCTTTCACTCAGGTAATCCACTTCTTCGTCGGCATGTCTGAAATGAATGGTGGTGTTTAGCTTCTCATTTTCCAGACTTTTTTCCTGTCTCAGGAGGCGGGCAGCCCAGTTAATGCTTATTTCCTTTGTGTTCTGGGCTACAATGCCTTGCATATTAACAAAATTTGCATCGAACCCAAGCATGTAATTGCTGGCCTTTATATGATAGACGAATTCAATATATCTGTCTTCTGAGATAATTGTATCAGACTCCCCAGCATATAGCCTCATGGCAAAGGTGAGAGAATCATTACCAGTAATGCTGATTTGATTTTTTCCGGCAAACCTGGCATCGGGCCATACCGGAGCAAAATACAGATCCTGGGTTGTAATGGCTTTGATATCGGTAAAGAAAGCCAGTCCAAATGCTGAAGAATCAGGGATAAACAGAACTGTTGGTTTGCCATCCCAGGTTTTATATTCTTTTAGCTCAACCTGGCTTATTCTTCCTCCTTTGCTGTTGATGGTGATTTTGAGAAGGTCGGTTTCAATAAGAAAATCCTGATCAAGTCCGTTGGCCGAGGCTGCAAAAGGGCCATAAACAGACCGCAGAACCTCTCCATCTTCAGTTTTCTTTACAGTAGTAGCCGTATCGGCATTAACAACTGTTGCAGCTTTTAACTGTTCCTGTCTGAGCTGCAGCGCTTTGGCAGAGTCTTGCATTGCCTGTTGAACAACTGCAATTGAGTCTTGCGCTTTTTTTCTGGCCTCTAACTCTTCTTTTGAGGGAGACATCAGGATGGTATATCCCACCATGATGGCAAAAATCAGGGTGAGCCCAATGATCGTATTCTTATTCATGAATCAATCAGATATTTGTTTAAAACGAACCGCAAAAGTAATTAAAAGCCGTCAACTGAATGCGGTTTATTTATTTACTTTATTTGCATCGCTGGTTTTTAATCAGGCTTGTTTTTGCTGTAAATAATCGCAGCCTTTACAAAATTGACAAACAATGGGTGCGGATTAGCCACAGTACTCTTGTATTCGGGATGGAACTGAACACCAATAAACCAGGGATGGTCCGCCAGCTCGATTATCTCAACTAAGTTATTCAGGGTGTTTATTCCGGGAGTTTTCATGCCGGATTTCTGATATTCTGCTAAAAACTTATTGTTGAATTCGTAGCGGTGGCGGTGCCTTTCGCTGATCAGATCTGTATTGTAAACCTCAAAAGTTTTGGTTCCTTGCTCAATTTTACATGGGTAAGATCCCAAACGCATGGTGCCGCCCATTTCATGTATTTGTTTTTGCTCTTCCATGATGTCAATTACTGGAAATGGAGTATCAGGAGCCATTTCAGTAGAATGAGCGCCTGTTAAGCCAAGAACATTTCTTCCAAATTCAATAACTGCACACTGCATTCCCAGGCAAATCCCCAAAAAGGGAATTTTACTTTCACGTGCATATCTGATGGCTTCTATTTTTCCTTCAATTCCGCGGCTTCCAAATCCGGGGGCAACAAGTATTCCATGAAGGCCTTTTAACGATTCGGCAACAGTCTCCGGCGAAATATGCTCGCTGTGTATCGATTTTACTTTTACCTTATATTGATTAACGGCTCCTGCATGAACAAAGGATTCATTTATGGATTTATATGCATCCTTTAGTTCTACATATTTTCCAATCAACCCTATGGTTATTTCTCCTTCCGGGTTTTTTAACTTGTGCAAAAATTCATACCAGCTATTCAGGTCGGGCTCTTTTTCTGAAGGCATCTTCATTTTGTCAAGTACCTCAAGATCAAGCTTCTCTTCGTGCATCAGAAGTGGAACATCGTAAATCGAGTCGGCATCAATTGATTCAATAACAGCAGTTGGGTCAACGTTGCAAAACAAGGCAATTTTGTTTCGCATGCCTTCATTAAGATGTTTTTCGGTACGGCAAACAATAATATCGGGCTGAACTCCAAGTTCAAGCAGTGCTTTAACCGAATGCTGGGTAGGTTTCGTTTTGAGTTCCCCGGCAGCTGCAAGGTAAGGCACCAGGGTAAGGTGGATTACCAGACAGCTTGTGCCCATTTCCCACCTCATTTGTCTAACTGCTTCAATATAGGGTAAAGATTCAATGTCACCAACGGTTCCCCCGATTTCAGTAATGATGAAATCAAATTTGCCTGAATTACCAAGTAACTTGATCCGGCGTTTGATTTCGTCAGTAATATGTGGAATAACCTGAACCGTTTCACCAAGATAATCACCGCGCCTTTCCTTGTTGATTACTTCCTGGTAAATTCTGCCAGTTGTAACATTGTTTGCCTGAGAAGTTGGCACATTAAGATACCTCTCATAATGCCCCAGGTCGAGGTCAGTTTCGGCTCCATCATCTGTTACAAAACATTCTCCGTGCTCATAAGGATTCAAAGTACCCGGATCAACGTTAATATAAGGATCCAGCTTTTGAATAGTCACAGAAAACCCTCTTGCCTGAAGCAGTTTGGCAAGAGATGCTGATATAATTCCTTTCCCCAGCGAGGAAGCTACTCCTCCGGTCACAAAAATGTACTTTACCAAAGCCATTATAAATATGTTTAGGCAATTTTACTGCTTAATCCAGACAGTTATATTGCCGGTGAATACAAAAAACGAAACTTGCCTGACAAAATCAGGGCAACATGTTATTGACTCCGAAAATCCGAAAGGAATTTTAATGCCGAAAGTCAGGCAAAAATACAAATGCATTTATTAAAACCCGACAAGTTGTTAAGAAAAAATGAAAAGTTTTAGGGGAGAAGTTGCGAATGATGCGATTATTAAGGCAAAGGAAGAATGTTTCAGTTATTTGCTTGTTTATAGTTTAATCAGGAATTCCTGACAGAATTCAGAATTGCACTGTATATTTCTTCCTTATTATAAGGTTTGGAAAGGAACATATCCATGCCAACTTCGAAACTTTTTTTCCTGAAAGATTCCTCTGAATAGGCAGTTAAAGCAATTATGGGGATTTGAACGTCTTTTTTACGGAGTTCGATTGTGGCATCCCAGCCATTCATGTTGGGCATATCAATGTCCATTAGAATAACGTCATAACTGCCAGCAAGACACTCTTTTACGGCTTCAACGCCATCGCCAACGAGCTTGTAATTCCAGCCCATTTTTTTTATGAGTATCTCGATTATCCGCTGGTTTAAAACATTATCCTCTGCTATAAGGACACTGATTTGCCTTGCTGCCTCTTCCATTGCTGCTAAATCGTTAGCATTTATTCCCTCCTGGACCATAGTCTTAGAATAGTTCTATCCTGTTAATCCAAAAGTTGGCTAAAGGTAATACAATTTTTTTATTTTTTTTGCAAAAAAAATTGCCTGTGATAATGGCCTCACAGGCAATTAGTTGTGTCGAAAAAGTCAATTATTGACCAAGGTATGACTTTAATAATTTACTTCTTGATGTGTGTTTCAGCCTTCTGATGGCCTTTTCTTTTATCTGCCTGACCCTTTCGCGGGTGAGGTCAAACTTGGCGCCAATCTCTTCGAGGGTTAGCCCATGATTCATTCCTATACCATAATAAAGGTTAACAACATCCCTTTCTTTTTCAGTGAGGGTAGAGAGCGAGCGTTGAATTTCACGGGCGAGTGACTCGCGCATAAGGCCGGCGTCGGTCACAGGTGCGTCCTCATCCACAAAGATGTCTATCAACTTCATGTCCTCATCTTCTGTAAGCGGAGCATCCATAGAAACATACCTTGTTGATATTTTCAAGGCGGCATCTATCTTGTATTCAGGAATTTCCAAAGCTTCAGCGATTTCATCAGGAGAAGGTGGTCTTTCAAATTTTTGTTCAAGCCTGGATGACTCTTTTTTGATTTTATTGAGCGAGCCCACCTGATTCAACGGAAGTCTGACAATACGACTTTGTTCAGCCAATGCCTGCAAAATGCTTTGTCTGATCCACCAAACTGCGTAGGAAATGAATTTAAAACCACGTGTTTCGTCAAACCGCTGTGCTGCTTTAATCAAGCCGAGATTGCCCTCATTAATCAGGTCTGGTAAGCTAAGCCCTTGGTTTTGATATTGTTTGGCAACGGAAACTACGAACCTAAGATTGGCTTTGCACAATTTTTCAAGAGCCTGCTGGTCGCCCTGCCGGATTTTTTGCGCTAAGGTTACTTCTTCTTCGGCCGAAATGAGTTCTTCCTTGCCGATATCCTGCAAATATTTGTCGAGCGATGCAGTTTCGCGGTTGGTTATTGATTTGGTTATCTTCAGTTGTCTCATGGCAGTGGTAGTTTTAAAGCGTTTTTTGGGAACAGCCTAATCTTTATTAGAACAATCGTCAGGCTGAAAAGTTTGAAGTAGTAAGATATCAAGTACCTGTTTATACACTTTTAGGGATACGTTAAAAAACGCATCCCCAATGTGTTACTGCTGCCCAATTGTCAGGCATGTGCTGTTACATTCCAAAGCCGTAATAGGCCCGTGTTCTGTTGGGATATATGCCCTCTACAAGCACACCTCCCTTTTTGCTGGCAAGAGCGTTGGCCAGATCCTGTCGGTTAGTGATCCGTTTACCATCAATCTGAGTTATTATAAACCCTTGCCTGATTCCAGCATTGCGCAGCTTGCCATCTCCCAGTTTAGAGACCTGCAAGCCATTTTCAATACCGAGCTGAGATTTCAATTCTTCACTCACAGGTTCAAAAGTAGCTCCCAAAACGGAGTCAACATCAACTTCTTCGCGTTTAACAGGTTTGGTATCTCCATCTCTGTTTCTTAAAGTAACGTTGAAGCTCAGGTCTTTATTATTTCTTTTAACAGCTACATTTACTTTGTCGCCAGGCCTGTGTTGTCCAACAATTTCAAGTAATTCGGAAGTTGAGTTTACTGCAACTCCTTCGATGTTCATGATAATATCTCCCGAACGTATACCTGCATCACGGGCCGAACCATTTTCGGTTACTTCGGCTACGTAAACACCTCTGATGTCGCTAATACCTTGTTCTGCAGCAAGTTTGCTGTCAAGTTCGCGAATACTAACGCCCATAAACCCCCTTTGAACGGTTCCGAATTCCTTAAGGTCAGCAACAACTTTACGAACAATATTTGCAGGAATTGCAAAGGAATAACCCGCATAATAGCCTGTACCGGAAGCTATTGCTGCATTAACACCAACCAGTTCGCCCTGTGTGTTTACAAGGGCTCCTCCGCTGTTTCCGCGATTTACTGCTGCATCGGTTTGAATAAATGATTCAATTGCGCTGCCATCGGGTGAGCCCAGAATATTAATATTTCTGGCTTTGGCACTCACAATGCCGGCAGTTACTGTTGAAGTAAGATTAAAAGGATTTCCTACAGCCAAAACCCATTCGCCAACTTTCAGATGGTCAGAATTACCATAAACTGTGTAAGGCAGGTCCTTCGCATCTATTTTAAGTAAAGCCAGATCTGTAGATGGATCCAGGCCAACGATCTCGGCATTGTATGTACGTTTATCATTCAGTGTTACTTCAACCTTATTAGATTCAGTTACAACGTGGTTGTTTGTAACAATGTAACCATCAGGCGAAATGATGACTCCAGAGCCTGTTGCAACAATGGGCGCACTCCCGCCTCTGGGGGAGCGATCTCCGAAGAAGTCATGAAAGTCAAAAAAATAATCATAAACACTGCTTTTGCGCTGATATTCAGTTTTAATATGCACAACAGCGTGAACGGTATTGGCCGCTGCCTCGGTAAAATCGGGCAGCACCATGGTAGAAACTGTGCCTGGCATGGATGCCATATAAGCTGGAACCTGCTCTCTTTGAACAGATGATGTATCTTTTTCGTTTTTTCTGTCAATCAATGAGTAAGCTCCCAACGCTACAACTCCTCCGGCTATCGCAATCAAAAAACTACCTAAAATCTTTTTCATTGGTGGTTAGTTTTAAAGTTTAACTTTCTTGGTTCTGTTTTTAGCTTGAAACAATATCAGCTATGTGAGTATTTTAACGCAATTTGAATACCATTGTTACAAAAACTGCTGTTAAAAAATGTTAAGCATAGAGATACTTTCAATATTAATTTTGATTTGAGTCCATATGATTGTTCAAATTTAAGGGTTCAAAATTCCAGATGTTATAATCTGCTTTGATTCAAAAAGTTGAAATTTCGTTTTGGGATTGTAACGTCGGCATGCATAAATCGTAAATAATTGTCTGTAGTTTCCTGTAAAAGATGGTTGATTCCCGAAATTTAACATGGAACTATTTTTTTATTATTTAGATATGGCTACCTTTGACGCTTGGGATAAACTGACAAATTGTCAATAATCAATGAAACCATTTCAAAAGTTCCATGGTTCCGGCAACGATTTTGTGATGATTGACGGCCGGGAATGGGGATCGGAACTAACAACAGAAAGAATTGCTCAAATCTGTAACCGGCACCTGGGAATTGGTGCTGATGGGCTGATTATTATACAGCCAGTAGCTGGCTATGATTTTGAAATGGTGTATTTTAACTCCGATGGCAGTTCAGCTAAAATGTGTGGAAATGGTGCCCGGTGTGCGGTAGCTTTTGCTTTTTCCTGCGGATTTTGTTCAGGAACTGCCAGCTTCCTCGCCGGCGACGGGCCACATACTGCCTCATTGAAACTTACTTCTGAAAATGAATGGATGGTTGAAGTGAGTATAATAGATGTTGATCTGCCGCAAGTTGCAGGAGCACGAACTGAAATAGATACCGGAACCCCGCATTTGGTTATCTTATGCGAAAACCCTGACGATATTGACACTTTGGCAGAAGGACAGAAAATAAGATATTCTTCCGAATATTTAACCAATGGTATAAATATCAACTGGTTAAGAGTTTCTGAAGATAAATTGAGGGTCAGAACTTACGAGAGGGGCGTTGAAGCAGAGACACTTTCGTGCGGAACAGGGGTGACAGCATGTGCTGTAATTGCCACTATGCAAACCGGGAAAACAGATTGGGTTGTTGAAACAAACGGAGGTACACTTATGGTAACCATGGCCCGGGATGCAGGAACCATGAGAAATATCAGGCTAAGAGGGCCTGCTGTAAGGGTGTTTGCAGGAAATCTGTCTTAAGAATAAGGTATTACCTTTATACGGATTTTCCGATAAATGTTGAGCTAAATAAAATGAAGGGGGATTCTATCTTTTTAAGAGCACTTGAACCAACAGATATTGATCTGCTCTATCTGTGGGAAAATGACGTCAGCCTGTGGAAGGTGAGCAACACTTTTGCTCCGTTTTCCCGCTTTTCACTTGAACAATATGTCATTAATTCCGGATCTGACATTTTTGCCAGCCGTCAGCTCAGGCTGATGATTTGTAATGTTCAGAACCCCGGAATAGTTGTTGGCGCCATTGACCTTTTTGATTTTGACCCCTATCATTTGAGGGCTGGCGTAGGAATTGTTATTACTGCAGGTGAAAGGCAAAAAGGATACGCTGCTGAAGCATTAAAAATTCTTGAAGAGTATTGTTTTAAAACACTTTGCCTTCATCAGTTGTACTGCAATATCTCTGAAGATAACCTGAATAGCCGCGCACTTTTTGAGAAATCAGGTTATGTTTTTGCCGGTGAAAAAAGAGAGTGGCTAAAAGATTCAGCAGGTTGGAAAAGCGAACTTATCTTTCAAAAAATCAATAAACTTCCCTGAAAATGAGTGAGTATTATCATCCACGTTACAGCAATTCAAAGAGCCGCAGATCAAAACCATGGCGGGTAATTTTTGTAATTTTTTTGCTTTTGCTGATATTGGGCGGAGTCGCAGTTTGGAAATCTTATTCGGTTTTACTTGATCCTAATGTTTATACCGGTTCAGAATCCGAAGCGTTTATTAATATTCCGACAGGAAGTAATTTTGAGGATGTAAAAAAGATTCTTTATGATAATAAACTGATTAACAGTAAAACCAATTTTGAAATTGTTGCAAAACTCAGAAAGTATGACATTTCGGTAAAACCTGGCCGCTACCGGTTAACAGATGATATGGGGAATCTCGATCTGGTTCGTATGCTCAGATCGGGGAATCAGGCGCCTGTTAAGGTGATTTTTAATAATATCAGAACCCCTGAACAGCTGGCAGGCCGGATTTCAGCTCAGATAGAAGCAGATTCTGCATCAATAATCTCCCTTATAAATAATGCAGAGTTTCTTGATTCACTTGGTGTTACAAGAAACAGCATATTTACCATTCTTATTCCAAATACTTATGAATTTTACTGGAATACGAATGCAAGGACATTTTTGGAAAGGATGAAACGCGAGTCGGAGAAATTTTGGCAGGGGAGTCGTGATAAACGTCTTGAAATCATTAACCTTAACCGGCACGAAGTGATAACCCTGGCCTCAATTGTTGAAAAAGAGACCAATATGAATGATGAAAAAGCGAGGGTTGCCGGTGTTTATATGAACCGCCTGAAAAACGGGTGGTTGCTCGAAGCAGATCCTACACTGGTATTTGCACACGGCGATTTTGAGATCAAGCGGGTACTTAATGTACATAAGGAAATAGAATCTCCTTATAATACCTACAAAAACAAGGGATTACCCCCGGGGCCAATCTACCTGCCTTCCATTGCTTCTATTGATGCTGTTTTGAATTACGAACAACATGATTATATGTTTTTTTGCGCAAGCGACGATTTTTCAGGATATCATAGCTTTGCCAAAACCCTTGAACAGCATGGAGTTAACGCACGCAGATACCGGGCTGCACTCGACAGGCGAAACATACGATAATCAGTTTATTATTTCATCCTGCCAAAGTCAGCAAGAATTTAACATTTCTTTTTGATCCCTGATTCTATTCATTCACCTTATATTTGCTAAAAAATCATTTTGTCTCTTGTACAAACTGTAAACTTATGAGAAAAGCATTTAAAGCTTACGACATACGCGGTGTATACAACCGTGATTTTAATGGAAGCGACGTATATAAAATTGGTTTTTTTCTGCCTGATTTGCTTGGTGCAGAAACAATTCTTATTGGACATGATGTAAGAGAATCCTCTTCCGAAATTCTTGAATTTCTGTGTAAAGGAATAACTGATGCAGGCGCCGATGTTCATGTGGCAGGTGAATGCACCACTCCCATGATTTACTGGGCAACAGCAAAATTTGATTATCAGGCTTCGGTCATGATAACTGCATCGCATAATCCTGCTCAATATAATGGTTTAAAAATCAGCCGTGCTGATGCTCTTCCCGTGGGTTTTGATTCAGGGTTATCTGAACTGCTGGAAATGGCAGAAAATGATGCAATTGTGCCGGCAGCCATTCCGGGAACTTACAGTAATTTTTCTTTCAAACAGGATTATCTTGACTTTTTAAATAATTACAAAACTGATTTCAGCAATCTTAATATCGCAGTTGATTGTTCAAATGGTATGGGTTCCCTGCTTATCAGAGATCTGCTGGGGGATTCTCCTCATTACATTTTCGAAGAACGGGATGGTAGCTTTCCCAACCACCAACCCAATCCATTGGAAGAAGAAAATGTGGCCGATCTTAAAAAACTTGTTCTTCAAAACTCCTGTGATATAGGGCTGATTTTCGATGGTGATGCCGACCGGGTAATGTTTGTTGACGAAAAGGGGATTTTTATTCAACCCGATATGATGATTGCCATTTTAGCAGATTATTTTTCGGCACAGGGACAGGAAGGCAAAGCCATTCAGGATATAAGAACCTCGAAATCGGTTACTGAATATGTTGAGGAGAAAGGATTTGAAATGGAAATGTGGAGGGTAGGGAGAGCATATGCGGCTTTAAAATTGAGAGAAATCAATGGGTTATTCGGAGGCGAACTGGCAGGACATTATTATTTCAGGGATTTTTATTTCTCGGATTCAGCTTATCTTACTGCGCTGATAGTATTGGGCGAGGTGAGCAAACTAAAAAAGGCAGGGAGTTCCTTGTCGGAAAAAATCAAAACAATCAGCAGATACTTCGGGACTGGTGAAATGAACTTTCATATAGACAGGAAAGCAGAGGCAATGAATGCGCTCAAAGAGGCTTTTTCTGAAAAAGAAGCGGCTGTTTCTTTCTATGATTTCGATGGATACAGGGTTGAATTTAAGGATTGGTGGTTTAATGTAAGGCCTTCAAATACTGAGCCATATCTGCGTTTTCTGGCAGAAGCGCGCAGCCCTGAACTTATATCAGAGATAAAAGAACTGGCCCTGAAAGTTCTGGCTCCGTTCATTGTTGAAGGAGAACATACACATGCTTAAATTGCTGCATTTTCCTGCATTACTCTTACTGGTATTTTCTTTTCATGTAAAAGTAAATGCTCAGGATGGCAATTTGAGTAATGATTCTGCTGTCTTAAACAGGGGCAGGCTTCACGGATTGCTGATAGGAGGAGGCGTTGCTTATGCCGGAAGCATGACAGGGCTTTATCATTTGTGGTATAAGAACTATCCGCAAAGCAGTTTTCATTTTATCAACGACAATAAAGAATGGTTGTTTATGGATAAGTTTGGCCATGCAACCTCGACGTATTACATTGGTCTGATAGGCTATGAATCATTGAAATGGGCCGGAGTTGATGAGCGAAAATCTGCTATTTATGGAGGAAGTATTGGTTTTTTCTATCTTACTGTAATTGAAATTCTCGATGGTTTTTCAAAGGAATGGGGTGCATCGGGTGGCGACCTGATCGCCAATAGTGCCGGAACCGCTTTGTTTATCTCACAACAGTTGGTATGGAAAGAACAAAGAATCAAGCTTAAATGGTCGTTTCATCCAACCAAGTATGCCCAATACAATCCTGAACAACTCGGTAGCAATTTTGCTACACGTATGCTGAAAGATTATAATGGGCAAACAATGTGGTTGTCAGCAAATGTGTCATCATTTATGCCTGAAAAATCAAGGTTTCCCAAGTGGTTAAACGTTGCGGTGGGCTACGGTGCCGAAGGTATGACAGGGGCAATAACCAATCCATCAATAGTTGATGGCAACTTTGTTCCCGGATTTGACAGATACAGACAATTCTATTTTGCACCTGATATTGACCTCGGAAAGATAAAAACCGGCAATTCAACTCTTAATTTTATGCTTAAGCTGGTGGGTTTTATCAAAGTTCCGCTTCCGGCTCTTGAAATAAATAAAAACGGAGTAAAATTCCATCCTGTTTACTTCTGATAAGTGCACCAGATATTTTTACGCAAGTATTGCTGTAAGCTGTTCGTCAAGATTTGCGATAAAAGTTTTGTAATCATTGGGCTGCAACCTGTTGAGATAATGCAATAACAATCCGGCCATTGAATTTTTTAAAATCAGAGTTGTTGTTTTTGCTGTTTGACTGCTTATTATATTATTCCTGATCAAATGCTCAAAATCTTCCTGAGTTATTCTGTCAACCAGTTCATAAATTAGTTTTGCTGAAGACTGATTGGCAACCGGATTGTTTATTCTTTCAATAAAACAAAGTTCAAAAATGCCCGGATATTGAACAAAATAACCGGCAAGTGATTTCATTGATGATTTTATTCTGTCTTTCCCGGGCTGATGTTTAGCAGACTGTTCTGCTGCCATTGCCTCACATTCATTTAAAAAACCACTTACACAAATAAAAACCAATTCATTCAGATCTTTGAAATAATTATATAGGGTAGCATACGAATACCCTGCTCTTTCAGAAACAGATCTGACATTAACTGCCTTAAGGCCTTCGCCTTTTAATATCTCGCTGGCTGCTTCAATAAAATAGCCACGCATTCTTTTTTCCTGTAGTTCTTTGTTGCTCGTCATTGTAAGATAAGTTAATTTTATGCAAAGATATTAATAATAATTTATAAAATTAACAATGTTAATAAAAATAACAAAATATAACCCGGCAAAGCCGGGTTACATTGAATTAGTAAGTTACAACAGGCTCCAGATTTTTGGCCTGCTCAATAAAGTCAGCAACTTTATCAGATGAAGGAACAACTCTGGTAAGGTTTTTTGAAGCATTCACTTCTTCAAGTTTCGCGTGGAGGTTTTCGGCATTGCGGGTGCGCAATTCTTTCACAGTGTCAACTCCGGCAGCTTTAAGAAGTTCAGCAAACTGAGATGCAACTCCTTTGATTCTGAAAAGGTCTGCCATATTCACCCAGTCAAGGATTTTACCTTCGTCAATGCCGCTTGCTTCAGCAATCGCCGAACGGCCTTTTTTTGAGGCTCCTTCTTTAAGTAAGCCTTCAACAGTTGTTATTCCTGCTTTTCCAAGTTTTTCCTGGAATACCGGGCCAATGCCCTCGATGTCTGCAATTGATGCCATAATTTCTGGTTTTAACTGTAAAACTAACATATTCATGAAAAGATTGTTTACCAGATCATTGTTATTTGATGAATGATATTTGTCAAATTAGACTTAAATTAACATTGCTACCTGTTTTCTGCATTAGATGAACTTCATGCCGGGTTCGTGACATTCATAAAGTTTAATATGAAAATACAATCCTGTGTGTTTTTTAATAAAAAGAAAAGAAGCAAGCCTTTTTCTATGGCTTGCTTCATGTAAAAAATAATATTTTTTTGTTGAGTCAATAACCAAACGTTTAATTGGCTTTGGTTTTAACATGCCTTGTAATCTGGCTTTTGAACTTATGCTGCAATACTTTGGCTGTCAGATCTCCGCTTGAGCGCCGATGATCAATCAGCTTCATAAGCTCGGAAGGTGAGTATGCATTTACATTGTTTTTATTTACAACAGTTTGATAATTGGTGTTTGCAAAACGTTGGGGCTCAAGTCTGTTAGGTTGGCTCTTGGCTACGGCAGCGTTTTGAATTACACCATTTACGAAATCAAAGGGTTTGCCATCGTCTTTGCTGAAAAAGAAGAAGTTGTTGTCTTCGTTAACTTCCTTCAGGTCATTAAACCCATCGGCAAGTAACACCAGATAGTATTTTCCTGTAAGGTTATTCGGCATAGTGTAGGTGAAAAGGAAGTCAGCTTCGGGATCACTGTAGAGCGCAGCTGCAACGCTTTTACCTGATGGCACATCAATGTAGTTCCACCAGCTGCCTGATATTCCATATCCATTTTCCCAATATTGATTATCACCCGGCACAGTACTGAACTCATCTGTGTAATAGTCATGTATTAAGATTCCGTAATCGTTGGCATCAAAGGCATTGTAATACATATATAAAATGCTCCAGCGCGAAGATGCCCTGACCAGTTCAGTTCCGGAATTATACACATTGTAAGTGATTTGTCTGTCCAAAGGATTTTGCGAATTTGGATTGTCGTAATCTGCCAGATTCCATGCCAATACATCCAAACCGGTTAAAATATCACCTGAACCAACCTGATTACCAGACACATTAACATTTGATTTGTTTTGTGCAACAAAAGCTGCAAAACAGAATTCACTGACAAAAAAGTCATAATCAACCCAAATATAGCCGGAGTTGCCCCAGGAATTACCCCAGGTATTTATCAGTTTGAAAGCATTTTTCTGATCGCTGTAACCTGAAACGACCATGGCATGATAGGCGTGCTGCATTCCGGGATTCAGATATGTATCGTAATCAATTACTGCATCGCTGTTCCAGCGCATAAATCTGTCACCTAGCCTGGCCCCTATGGCAATCGGGCGACCTTCGGCAAGATATGCCTTGAAATTTTCAACAGTCATAGAAGCTGAATTTGACTTATCAGCAATTTTACGATAATTCACCAGGCGATTTGATGATGCATCCTGTGTCCAGTCAGCCGGGGGAGATTGACTGCAATTGCCGAGCGAAGTATATGGAACAGCTGCCAGAGACGCGCCGCCTCTGGAGATAAGTATATCCATCGCCGACTCAAACTGAGTGCCGTTGCAATTGCTGCCTTTCTGTGCCGAAGGAATAGCCCAGAACAGATCTTTTGGGCTGGTTTGATTGGAAGTTTGCGAAAGCTGGGTTGATGTCCATTGGTTATCAATGCCATTTAGTGCTGTTTTGAGGTTGTAACCTACAGCCCAGGCAACACAGGTACCATACTCTCCCTGGTCGCCAATCGGAGGAAATTTTGATGTAAGGTCAACTGTTGCAGGCAGCCCGCCGGTATTGTCATTTATATCAAGATCCTGAGGGATTTCATCAAGATTTTCCTCCTCTGCATTCCAGCTTGCCAACACCTGAACCAGAAGTTCGTTAAGTATTTCTATTGCTTCTTCTTTGGTGCACGAGGTAAAAGAAACTGATGTAAGCATTAAAAGAAATGCCGGAATCAAGATCGTGCTGGTCAGAAATTTATTGAAGAGTCTTTTCATATGTGCTGGTTTTTTGTGCTTCTTTTAAGGTTTGCTTATTGAAAAATCATTTTTTTAGTGTTCCATCTTCAATCAGTTTTCCGCTTTCTTTGAATGAGAATTCAGTGAAATCGGGTAAAACAGATACAAAAACGGTTTTGCTGATGTCAAAATTGCCTCCTGCCTGAGATTTACTGAAGTTCGCATGGCCGTGAATCATACTTTCGGTCATGGCTGCTGATGACTGAAAATCGCAACTGTTGAGATCAAGTTTGCCAAATGATCTGATATTAGCCATTCGGAAATCTGATTTGAAAACGGAGTAGGTAAACAGAGCATCGTCTCTGAAGTGGCATAGCGAAAATTCTGTTCGCCCATCAACTGCTATATTGCTGAATCTGGCAATTCCTCTGAAATCAGTACTCTGGAATGAAACGCGGTCTTTAAATTGAGCTTTAAAGAAATCAACATTTCCGGCTATCAGCGATTCCTGCATGCTAAAATACTTTTCAGAAACCATTGCCGTGAAATAATTGTTTCGTCCATTGAGGCTGATATTATTAAAAAAAGCCTTTTCTCTGAAAATTGCACCGGTAAAATTAACCTGTTCGCAGAAATTTGTGTTGTCGAAATTAACATTGCCCCTGAAATCGCAGGCTTCGAAAGTAACAGAACTGCTGAAATTTACAGTGAAGGTGGAATTTCCATCAGTTTTGGTGCAGATTATGTCGCCCATAAAAATACAATCAAGAAAAGTTACAGGTACATTAACATCTGCCACCTGGTTTGAAGAACTGAAGACTCTGGTTTTTCCGACTTTGGTAAAATCAAGGTCTCCGGTAATAATTTTTCCTTTGACTACAATTGTTTTGCCTTTACTGATGCCTGATATTATTTTGTCAGCTGACATTCCATTATTAATCTTTTCATTGTTGCCGGCATGGCAGCCATAAATGAAAAATGTCATTGACAAAAGGAGTGGAGCCAGAAATTTCATGATGAAGGTTTTGCAGTATGCAAAATAAAACAAAAATCAAACCGGTTTGTCAGCAAAAAGGAGTTGACGAATTGAATTCGTGCAATTCACTGCTTTCAAACCGGTTTAAGATAGCTGCTATTCTACAACAAATGTTTTTACAACAGGTTCAGCATTGTCTGTACCTAATGAGATTACGACTTCGTAAACTCCAATCGGCCAGCCATTATTAGGCCTTGATAAACTGGATTGTAAATTGAATGAAGTTCCGCCTTCAGGAGTTTCCAGGGTTACTGCATCAATAGCAACTCTGCTTTCACCCTGATAGAACCATGAAAAAGTTACCGGAGTGCCGCCAGGTGCATTTTTTACAACAGTGGAGCAATAGATTTCCGGAGTATCAGAGGAGAATACAGGTTGGTCTGCCGGACAAAGATTGTCGGTAACCGATTCGCAAACCATTACATCAGTTATGCGCGCTGTTGAAACATTGCAGCTGTGCATTACAAAAGCAAATCCAATTGTGGCGAATGCCAGAATCATTGAT
>JANJXJ010000085.1 GCA_024709105.1 Lentimicrobium sp.
TTAGCAACCGATCCCAATGCAGGACAAACACTAACTTTCAGCATAACCGGTGGTAATACCAATAATGTGTTTTACATATCACCATCAACAGGGGTAATTACCGTTGCGAATAGCAGCGGCATGACTTCAGGAAACTACAGCCTTACTGTAAGGGCGACCGACAATAGCAGCCCGGTGATGTTTTCGCAGGCTGCTGTTACCATTGCTGTTACTACTGCAAATCAGCCGCCAGTGATTAATAATCAGTCATTCAGTGTATTGCAGGGTTCGTCAAACGGCACCGTTGTAGGTACAGTTACAGCAACCGATCCCAATGCAGGACAAACACTGACTTTTAGTATAACCGGTGGCAATACCAATAATGTGTTTTACATATCACCATCAACAGGGGTAATTACCGTTGCCAATAGCAGCAGCATGACTTCAGGAAACTACAGCCTTACAGTAAGGGCGACCGACAATGGCAGCCCGGTGATGTTTTCGCAGGCTGCTGTTACCATTGCTGTTACTGCTGCAAATCAGCCTCCAGTTATTAATAATCAGTCATTCAGTGTATTACAGGGTTCATCAAACGGCACTGTTGTAGGTACAGTTACTGCAACCGATCCCAATGCAGGACAAACGCTGACTTTTAGCATAACCGGTGGGAATACCAATAATGTGTTTTACATATCACCATCAACAGGAATAATCACTGTTGCGAACTCAGGAAGTTTGACTTCAGGGACTTATAATCTGACAGTAAGGGCAACTGATAACGGCAGCCCTGTGATGTATTCGCAGGCTACTGCAAGTATTACTGTCTTGCCAAATACTAATCAGCCTCCTGTAATCAATAACCAGGCATTTTCGGTGGCGGCCAATCCATCAAATGGCACCACAGTAGGGACTGTGATGGCTTCTGATCCAAATACCGGGCAAACAATAACTTTTTCAATAACCGGGGGGAACACCAACAATGCTTTTTACATTGTTCCCTCAACAGGCAGGATAACTGTGGGGAATTCCTGGGCTGTAATCCCCGGTGTTTTTTACCTTACAGTAAGGGTTACTGATAATGGAAGTCCTGTAATGTGGTCGGAGGCTACCATTACGATAACTGTTAACGGGTCGGGCAATCAGGCTCCGGTTATCAATAATCAATCTTTCAGTGTTCTTCCCAATCCCGGAAATGGAACTGTTGTTGGAACCGTGGTGGCTACTGATCCTAATGCCGGGCAAACCCTCACTTTTTCCATAACAGCAGGTAATACAAATAATGCGTTTTATATCGCCCCAACAACCGGGAGAATAACTGTAGGCAACTCCTGGGCCGTAACTGCAGGAGTGTTCAGCCTTACTGTAAGGGCTGCCGATAATGGTTCACCGGTTATGTGGTCGGAGGCAACTGTTACCATAAATGTTACCGGAAGTACTAATCAACCGCCCGTTATTCAGGCTCAGGCTTTTAATATTAATGAGAATTCTGCAAATGGAACTCTTGTAGGAACTGTAATAGCAAGCGATCCTAATGCTGGTCAAACACTCACTTACAGCATTACTTCCGGCAATACTAATAATGCTTTTGCAATAAATCCGGCAAACGGTAATTTAACGGTTGCAAATTCTGCAATGCTTAATTACGAAACCACCAGTGCCTTTTACCTTACAGTTCGTGTAACTGATAATGGAACAGGTAATCTTTGGTCGGCAGCAACAATAACGGTTGCGCTCAACGACATCAATGAAGCGCCTGTATTGAATCCTGTAAACTTAACTGTCGCTGAATTTGCTCCAAACGGCACTTTTGTTGGCATTGTAACTGCAACAGATCCGGATCAGGGCCAATCGCTGACATTTCAGATAATTTCAGGCAACACATCAAACGCATTTCATGTGAACATGAATAACGGTGCAATCAATGTTATTAATAGTTCTGCCTTGAATGCTTCAGTTAACCCGGTATTCTACCTGCAAGTGAGAGTTCAGGATAACGGGCAGCCATCTTTGTCGTCAACAGGAATTGTTAGAATTGATGTTCAGCGGTTAAAACAGAATGAAATATCAGAAGGTTTACTGAACGAAGATAAGGCAGCGCCTGTCTTTAAAATCTATCCCAACCCTTCCACTGATGGTTATTTTATGTTGTCTGCCGAAAATCAATCAGCAGTTGCAGAAGTTACCGTAATGGATATCTCGGGAAAGTTGATAGAAAATATAACTGTTATGCCCGAAAGTGTAACAACACTTAATCTGGTAGGAAGGCCAAAGGGAGTTTATCTCATAAAAATACTTTGCGAAAACCAGGTTCAAAATTTGAAAGCTATTGTGAATTAACTTATCCATTATAGCCCGGGCGGCAATCCTGTAAAGGGTTGCCGCTTTTTTTTGTACATATGTTAAGCATTGGCATGTAAAATATTGTGTAAAAAATATTAACTTAATAACTGGCTTTTTAATAAGAATTATTTACACACATAGCTGTAATGCCTTAAAATACTGATAAACAAATGATTTTGTTTAATTAAATATTAAAAATATTTGACACTTTTTTATTAAGAATCTGTAAAAATTAGCAAAAAAAATCATTTTTGGGTATTACTTTTTGAAAAATAAGTAATAAAATACTGATTACTGCAAGGGACAGGTTTTGTAAAAAGCAGTAATCTAACGACATCTCAAAACAGCTTTACAAAACTGATAAAAAATGAAAAGAACAACTTTACCAGGCACTGTCAGATTTTCTTATAGCCGGAAAGCCAAAACTGCTATTCTGTCTGTCATCCTGCTGATCTTCTCAACCACTATTTTGGCTCAATCCACCATTTATATTGATCCAACATTTTCCGGCAGCGGACAGAATGGCTCGATTCAGGCTCCATTCAGCAGCTGGAGTCAGGTTACCTGGGTAAATGGCAATACTTACCTGCAAAAGAAGGGTACCACCTTTACCACTACTGGTACTTTATATATTGCAGGAAGAAATGGCATCACTCTAGGCGCTTATGGCGAAGGTGAACGACCGGCTATAGTAAGTTCGGCATCAGGTGGAAGAATCATCAGGTTTGCCAATTCACCTAACTGCACAGTTCGCGACCTCAATATCAGTTCCACCGGAACCATGGTTGCTCAATCTTGTATTTCAGTTGAAGGCACTTCATCCAATATGTTGATTGATAACTGCGAAATTCATTCAGCTGAGTGGGGAATCAGAATGCCTGTTGCTGTTGGTACTACCGGATACAGAATTCTGAATACCACCGTTCATAATTGCGGCGATGACGGTATTTATGCAAAAGATGTAAAGGATATTCAGGTTGGTTTTTGTCATGTGTATAACATCAACCGCAAGTATCTCATTAATCCCGATCAAAGTTACTCAGCAGGCGACTGTATCCAAATAACCGGAAATCCAACTGTTGCTAATGCCCTTCAGGTTAATATTCATGATAATATTCTGGATCATAGTAACATGGGCAACAAATTCTGCCTAATTGTTGTGGGTGATTATTATTCTGGTACCATTGAACGTAATGTGATGACTGGCAGCAGTTCTTCAAGCTGCATTTATCTGTGGCATTCAACAGGTTCTGTAACAGTATCAAAGAATGTACTTCAATCAGGTGTTTACGGAATTTATTCTTATGTAAATGATCTTCAGGTTCATTACAATAAATTCCTTAACAATAATATCGGTATCAGTGTGCTGCCCAGCTCACTAACCCGTACAAACCTCACTGCTTATAATAATGTTTTCTACAACAACAGCAACATTGCAATAGCAATGAATAGCGCTTCCCTGCCATCAAACTTTGTTTCAAAAAACAATGCTTTTTACCTTACTTCCTCGTCTTCACGGGCTTTTCTTACTTCTAACAGCATAGTTTCTTCAAACAACAACAATTTTAACGTTCAGCATGGCAATTTTATAAATAACTACTCTACCCTTGCTGCCTGGAGAAATGCTTCCGGACACGATTTGTCATCAGCTGTAGCCAATCCAATGTTTCAGAATCCGGTTGCAGGAGACTTTTGTATTCATCCCGATTCTCCATGCCGTAACTCAGGGCATACAGTTGGGTTGCCAACCGACTTTTTCAGTACTCCTGTACCTCAGGAAGGCATGCCCGATATAGGTGTTCATGAACTGATTTGCCAGACAGGCGGAAATCAGTCACCAGTTATTGGCAATCAATCATTCAGTGTAGCTGAAAATTCGGCTTCAGGAACCGTTGCAGGCCAGGTCATTGCTTCCGACCCTGATCAGGGACAAACTTTAATGTATTCCATCATTTCCGGAAATACCGGAGATGCTTTTGCAATAAACCAAAACAGCGGTCAGATCTCAGTATCTGGAAATCAGCCTCTTGATTTTGAGAGTGTGCCGGTTTATCAGCTTACTGTTCAAGTACAGGATAATGGAGAAGGAAATCTCACAGCTACAGCAATCATTACAATTCAGCTGACAGATGTTAATGAACTGCCGGTAATTGTAAATCAAAGTTTTGCTGTTTTAAGTAATTCTCCTGTAGGAACTGTGGCAGGAACTGTAGAGGCTTCTGATCCTGATGCCGGACAACAGTTGAGTTATTCCATATTGTCGGGCAATACTTCGGGAGCCTTCTCAATTAATGCTTCCAGCGGTGTTATTTCTGTAGCAAATGCATCTGTAATTAATTATATTACTAATCCCCAGTTTGTTTTGGTTGTGAGGGCTCAGGATAATGGAACCCCTGTTCTGAATGCTCAGGCTGAGATTACTGTTGTGATTACTCCGGTAAATAACCCGCCTCAAATTTCTGCACAAACTTTTTCGGTAAATGAAAACACAGTTGCCGGAACAATAATAGGCCAAGTCTCAGCTACTGATCCCGATCCCGGACAAAGTCTGACATATAGTATACTGAGTGGCAACTCTGGCAATGTGTTTGCTATCAGTCCGCTAGGCCAGCTTTCAGTGGCAGCTTCAGGGGCACTTGACTTTGAAAATCTGGCTGTATATCAATTACTGATTCAGGTGCAGGATAACGGAGGTGGATATCTCACCGCATCTGCAGTAGTTACTGTTAATGTGATTGATTTGAATGAATTGCCCGTAATGGGCGCCCAAACATTCTCTGTTGAAGAAAATTCTGCTACAGGAACCATGGTTGGGCAGATGTTAGCTTCCGATCCCGATCAGGGACAGTCTCTCTCTTACTCCATCCTGTCAGGAAATACTGGCAATGCTTTCTCAATAAATTCAAGTACTGGATTTATCTCTGTTGCAAATGCTTCAGCCCTGGACTTTGAAACAAGAACATCTTACGAACTTCAGGTACAGGTTACTGACAATGGTTCCCCGGTTTTATCGGCTTCAGCTACAGCATTAATTAATGTACTTGATGTGAATGAAACCCCGGTTATCAATAATCAGGATTTTGAAATTGACAGCAATTCACCAACTGGCTCTGTAATAGGTACTGTAAATGCTACAGATCCTGATGCCGGGCAAGCCCTCAGCTTCGCAATCGTGTCGGGAAATACTTCGGGAGCCTTTGCAATAAACAATGTTACGGGTGTATTAACTGTAGCCAATTCACAAGCAGTGAATTACCTGATAAACCCTCAGTTCAGCCTGGTGGTGAGCGTTGCCGATAATGGTACTCCTTCATTGACCAGCCAGGCAACCATCACTATTGTTGTCAATCCGGTGAATAATGCACCACAAATCATTGCACAATCGTTTACAATTGCTGAAAACAGCCCGTCCGGAACAATTGCGGGTGTGGTATCTGCATCTGATCCTGATCCGGGTCAATCTCTGTCATTTACCATCTCTCAGGGCAACACAGGTAATGCTTTTTCAATTACCCAGCAAGGTGCTGTTGTTGTAAGTAATGCTACGGTGCTGGATTTTGAATCAATTCAATCATTTTACCTTACAGTTGCAGTAACAGATAATGGTGTGCCTTCAATGTCATCTTCAGCTATTATTACAGTAGTTCTGACTGATATCAATGAAGCACCCACAGTGTTAACTTCGCAAGTATTAACCGTACAGGAACATTCGCCTGTTGGTACACAACTGGGAGCAGTACAGGCTACCGATCCCGATAACGGGCAATTTCTGGGATTTTCAATTGTTGGAGGAAACACAAATAATGCTTTTGCCATAAATGCCTCAACAGGTGTTATCAGCACAACCAACTTTGTTTGCTACGAATATTGCAGCAGCTACCAGCTGGTAATTAAAGTTGTTGATAATGGAAATCCGGTACTTAGTGATCAGGCTGTGGTTTTGATTAATATTGGAGATATTAATGAACGCCCGGTTATCAGTCCTCAGTCCTTTCAGACAGATGCTTTCTCTGCATCAGGTACAAATGTTGGTTTGGTACTGGCAGCAGATCCCGATCACGATCAAACATTGACCTTCTCGATTACAGGTGGTAATACCTCTGATGCATTCATTATCAATAGTGTAACCGGTCAACTGCTTGTCAATAATTCTTCTGCGCTCAATAATCTGATTAACCCATCCTTTGCAGTTATGGTTAAAGTTGAAGATAATGGCAATCCTTCATTGTCAGCTTCGGCAGTAATGACTATTGTTTTAGTACCTGTAAATGAGTCACCTGTTATGAGTAATCAGATGTTCGATGTGCAGGAAGGATCAGCTCAGGGAACAACTGTGGGACAAATAGTTGCAACTGATCCAGATGCAGGACAAACACTCAGCTATGAACTGATTAATGGCAATACCAACAATGCCTTTGCAATCAGTACTTCGGGGCTTATTACTGTTAACAATCCTGATGCTATCAACTATAATCAACTGAATCAGTTTGTTTTAACTGTTGCAGTAACTGATAATGGACAGCCTGTATTGAGTGCAGAAGCACAAATGACAATAAACGTGATTGATGCCAATGACCCGCCGGTTATTCTTCCTCAATCATACAGCTATGTTGAAAATGCACCAAACGGAAGGTACATCTGTCAGATTCTGGCTTCGGATGAACCGGGAGATACCTACCAGTTTTATCTGATTGGTGGTAATACTCAAAATGCATTCTGGTTGCAGGCTTACACTGGACGACTCTTTGTAAATAATTCTGCTGCACTTGATTTCGAAACTAATCCTGTTTTTAATCTGACTGTAAGGGTTGTTGATAATCATGGGGCGTATTCTGAAGGTATTGTTACAATCAGGCTGATTGATGTAAATGAATCACCGATTGTTGCAAACCAGTCATTCATGGCTTACAGGCCATCAACAAACGGCACAGCAGTGGGGACGGTTCAGGCTACTGATCCAGATGCCGGGCAATCGCTGCTGTATTTTATTCACTCCGGAAACACTTCCAATATTTTCAAAATCAATATGAATACCGGAGTCATTACAATAAACAATGCCAGTGCTTTCAACAATTCATCAA
>JANJXJ010000133.1 GCA_024709105.1 Lentimicrobium sp.
ACTCACCGAAGACCTTAAAATTTACCCCAACCCATCCAGCGGGCTGATTTATGTGGATACCCGCGATTTGTCAGGCTCTGTTCAGGTGTATAGCTTTTCAGGAAAGTTGCTGCTTGACAGGGCTGTGGCAAAAAACGAAAAGCCAGTGCTCTGGTTGCACGACTTCCCCGATGGCGCTTACTTAGTAAAGTTTGTAAGTGTTACCGGAGAAACCCTGATCGGGAAGGTGTTGCTGAAAAAGTGATGATGCACAGCTTAATAAACCAAAAACCTGAGCGTTTCCGGTTTGGCTGTACCCTGATTCAAAAGCGCAATATAAATGCCGGGTTTTCCGGCGAAGTTGATGCGGTGGCTGCTGAGGTTGTTTGAACTGACTAACCTGCCCTCTGATGTAAAAATCTGAAGAACGGCGCCGGGTTTAAAATCACTGATTTGTATTTCGGTGAGGCCATGCTGCACAGCCGATGCCTGCAGCGCCGGGCTTTGATTGCTTTTGAAGTAGGAAACATCCACGGTACAAATCAGCGGAATGCCTCCGGCAGCATCCACCTGAGCGTTGAGGTTGGCCTGGTCGGGAGGCCAGATGTGGTTGTTGAGGATGCTGCGATCAGGAGCAATCAGAATAACAGTAGGGTAGGACATCACCTGATACATATCCACTACAGCGTTGCCGTTGCCCTGCAGCCCGCTCACCGATGGGTAATGCGCTCCCCACAGTTCGTCAAACTGAATCACCGAGGCATTGTCGCTGCCCCAGTTTATGCCCAGATAAACCACATTGCTGTAATTGCAGCCATAATACTCATACGATGCGCTAACTTCGGAAGCATAGGTCTGACATGGCCCGCAATTGGTAGTGAAAAAGTCTATTACCACCAGTTTGCCTTCATCGAGATAATCGAACAAATGGTGCTGATTTCCCTTTACGTCCTTTACGGTAAAGTCGAGTGCCGTTGTGATGCCGGTTTGCGCTGAAGCCGGCAGTATAAGAACAAGAGAAATTATAAGGGTAGAAAGTAGTTTCATGCCTGAAAAGTTAAAGAAGGGTAGTCCAATAAAAATACAAAGGTACACACACCTGAATACAAATGCAAGTTTTTGCATATGAGATCAGGCAAGGACTGGCAGGAATAAAGTTTAAATGAGCTTTAAAACGGTTTTAAATGCTGTTTAAAGACAAAACCTTCGCCTATAACGAAGCAAGTTCGCTGGCTATGTTATCGGCCAGGCGGCTGGCACCAATCCTGAAAAGGTGATTGTTCAGCCATTCGGGGCCCAGTATGTGCTCAACCAATTTGATGTACACCACAGCCTGATCGGGTGTTGAAATTCCGCCGGCAGGTTTGAATCCGATAAATTTGCCGGTAGATTCATGGTAATCGCGGATGGCAGTGAGCATCACAAAAGCAGCTTCGGGAGTTGCTGCCGGTGTAATTTTTCCGGTGGAAGTTTTTATAAAGTCGCCTCCGGCTTTCATGGCGAGAATGGAAGCATCATAAATTTTAACCGGTTCATTTAACTCGCCGGTTTCGAGAATTACTTTCAGGTGGGCGTTGCCACAGGCTTCTTTGATGGCATTTACTTCTTCAAAAACTTCAATGTATTCATTTTCAAGAAATTTTCCCCGCGAAATAACCATGTCAATTTCATCGGCACCTTCATCAACTGCATACTTTACTTCGGCGGTTTTTACATGCAGGGGAGACTGTCCCGAGGGGAATGCGCCGGCCACACAAGCGGTTTTAATTCCAGTACCGTGAAGCAAACCCTTTACCTGCCGGGCAAACACAGGATACACACATACTGCGGCAACATTGGGCAGTCCTGAGGCTGAATATCCCGAAGCCTTGCTGCATAAGGCTTCTACCCTGGCTTTGGTATCGGAGCCTTCGAGGGTGGTAAGATCGAGAATACCAAGTGCAAAACGCAGCAGTTGTTCCTTATCGGGAAACTGCAGCGAAGGTGTATTCATGATTTCTTCAATGCTTTTGCTGATGTAGCCGGGTGTAAGATTGTTGTTTCTGCTCATGGGTAAAGAAGTTTCGCTGTAAAATTACAAAAACTGCATGAAATATCGGTTGTGCATTACACAGGCAGCATCATAGTGCACCTGACGGATCCCATCCGGTAACTAAGTTTTCATCCAGATTGTTCAGTATGTGCATATCGGTTTCGCCAAGTTCAAAGTCGAAAATCTGCATGTTCTGGATCACTCTGGTGCTGGCCGCCGATTTGGGAATTACACAGAAACCCTGTTGCAGCGCCCATCTTAACAGAATCTGAGCTGAGGTTTTTTCGTACTGCCCTGCCATTTTCAGTAAAACAGGGTCATTGAGTTTTTCTCCTTTGGTGAGCGGGCTGTAGGCGACTGGCAGAATACCTTTTTCGCGGCAAAGGTCAATGGTTTCTGCACGGGTGGCAAAGAGGTAGGGGTGAAGCTCAATCTGATTTACAGCGGGTAAAACCTTTGCATAATCAATGAGTTCATGTAAATGAGGAGCCATGTAGTTGCTTACGCCGATGGCACGGCATTTTCCTTCATTGTAAAGGGTTTCAAGAGCCCGCCATGATTCTTTTCGTTTGCCCTGAACCGGCCAGTGAATGAGATAAAGATCAACATAATCCATTTGCAGCCTTTCCAGGCTTTTATGGAATGCTTTAATGGCCTGATCGTAACCGTGATCGGAGTTCCAGAGTTTGGTGGTAACAAAAATCTGTTCCCGGGGAATCAGGCTTGAGCGTATGGCCATGCCCACCGTTTCCTCGTTGCGGTAAATGGCGGCAGTATCAATGTGCCGGTAACCGTTGCGCAGGGCATTGTCAATCAGTTTCTGGGTTTGCTGCCCCTGTGGCATCTGGTAAACACCCAGTCCGACCGCTGGGATGTTTACATTGTTGTTCAGGCGAAATACCTTAATGCTTGCCGGGAAATGCATGTTGACTCGATTTTGTTTCTGGTTTTATTCTGTTTTGCAAAGATAAGTTAATTCTGTGGTACTGGATTTTTGA
>JANJXJ010000182.1 GCA_024709105.1 Lentimicrobium sp.
AACCCTGTAAGGGTTGCCCTTTACACTTGGGGGAACCCATTCCGGAGCTCTGTTTTTCAGGTCGTATTGCAAAGGGGCTGTCTCAAAAGTTATTTGATACGGCGTAATTTTAAATTACACCGAGCGTATCACGCTGAAATACAAGTCAGTACGCTAAGCGGAATTTAGCTACGCTGAGCTCCCCCGCTTTCGCTGCTCTACTGCGGGGCGCGCCTACGGTCGGTTGCAATTCCGCTCTAATTTTAACCTTTTGAGACGCCCCCTATTTATGGGCAATCCCTACGGGATTTTGCATCTTCAGTTCATTGTATGGTGCATGAAAAAATGAGACAACCTCATTAATAATGCACTTTTGAATATTTTTAAGCAGACCCTGATATAATGTAAATAATTGGCCGGTCATTGCAAGCACATCTCCTGCTGCATCGTGAAAATCCCTATGATATCTTGTGTTATTCTTGTAAATGAGCCGTCTATTTCAGATAAAAATCTAACTTTGTTCAATAAAATATCAGTATTGATGAGGAAGGTATTTTTATTGGCAATACTGTTGATGGTATTCTATGACATTTCAAATGCCCAGAATGCTGATAGTACAGCAGTTATGAGTAAGCGGGAACTTAGGCGCGAAGCCCGGAAAAATAAAAAAGCTGCCAAACACATTGTTCCGGCTCCCGACCTGAGTGACACCCCGTTTGTTGATTATTCCCCGGCGATCATTTACATGACCCCGTCTGACAGCATTTCAGATGCTGCTTACCTGCGCAATAATTTTACCGATCAATTTATTTCGGTGTGGGAAAAGCCTTCAAGAATTTATCCGGCAAGCATAATACACGGATTTAGTCAGGACGGGAAGTACTACCGAAGCTGTTCTTTCGACAAACACAACCATGTTTTTGGGGAGCAGATTGTAAAGGGCAGAATTAATCTTTATTATGCCAGGCGACTGCCCCAAACCGCCGGTTTGATTGAATTTATTTCTGCCGATCCGAAGAAAAGCGATTACAGAAACTATATGATTGTTCAATACGAAGACAGCCCTCGCTACAGCAATGATTTTTATTATTTTATCACCCTTGAAAATGATAGCCTGGAAACCATTCCGGTAAATGATTTTAAGCAGTTTGCTGATGATTACCTTAAATCAGTGCCCGAAGCACATCAGCTTCTGATGAATCATGTAACAAAGAAAAACTTCATGAACAAGGTACTTCCGCCAACCATAGCGATACTTACATTTGCCATTGTTGTTTCATCCGACAACCTTAGCCGGGGGCTGCTGGTTTCTTCACCCGTTATAGCAGGCGGTGTGATTCATTATCTGATCCGGAGAAAAAGAGGAAAACTGCCTCCCACCCCCGATGAAATGGCCGGAATTATAATGCTTTACAATAAATCTCTTTAGTTCTCGCTAAGAAATCAGGCAGGTCATTTCAGTAAAAAAAGCAAAGCCCTGTCTCTGAAATCGGACAGGGCCTTGTAATAATTTATTTATGTGCTGTAAATTTATCCGGAGAAAAACCGGAATAAATATCAGGTTTAAGCATCAAGTTTTGACAGGGCAAAAGCATAGGCTCCAACTGAAACCGCCTTGGAAGTTCCCAACCGGCTGACACCCACACCAATACGTTTCATCGGGTCGTACTGAATCCTGCGTGAACTGAAGGGAACCTTAATTTCGCGTGTATCTCCTTCATAAAACTTCTGGAATTCGGCTTCATCTTCAAGATTAAAAGCTTTGATTTCCATACGGTCGAGGGCGGTTCCAACCACGGTGGTAAAATTGGTATTCATTTCGTCAACCAACCTTTGCAGAAACAGCGGATGAGCACCTGCAAGTCCGCCACCAATTACTACCAATCCGTCAATAAGGGTAATGGAGTTGGCAATGGCATCGCCTGCCACTTCGGCCATTTTATGGAAAGCCAATGTTGCTGCTTCTTTGTTGCCTTCGCGCAATCCCATGCCTATTTCAAAAATCTCACGGGGCTCGGGACAGGTGTTAAAATCGAGGTTATTTTCGCGGCAGAAGATGCGTTTTACTCCGCGGATACTTACATTCTCTTCAACACTTGCATTGGTATGCAGCTTGTTGCGCATGCGGTTGATTTCGCCCTGAGCTGAATTGTCGCCCAGAAACAACTGGCCACGGCTTACAATACCACCGCCGAATCCGGTGCCAAAGGTAACACCCAGGAGGTTCTGGTAATACTTGGGACTTTTGCTGCTTTTTATGCGTTCATTAATTTCGGGGAGCAAACCTGAAATGGCTTCACCCAGGGCAAACAAATCGCCGTCGTTGTTGATAAACACAGGTATTCCAAACTTTTCCTCGAGCATGGGGCCCAAAGCAACTCCTCCCCTGAAAGTGGGCAGGTTCTCAAGGTCGCCGATGATCCCCAACTCGTATTCTGCCGGACCAGGGAAACAAAAACTAATGGCAACAGGCTGCACATTCAGTTTTGCTTTAACTTCTTCAAACCCCTGAATGATTTTACTCAGAACAATTTCAAGAGTTGAACCATCGGCTGGTATGCTGATGGGGTCAATAATTTCCTGCTCAGCCTGCACTGCCGAAAACACAAAGTTGGTTCCCCCTGCATCCAGGGTCATTACCACACGTTTATCGTTGTTATATCGCATAATGATGTGAATTGTGAGTTACTTTTAAGGTTTACGCCCGAAGGTAAGTGTATTTTTTACACAAAGTTTAAGGAGGCGAAAATACAACATGCTGAGCGATTTGCAAAATTACGGTAAAAAAAGTATTCAAAAAAGAATTCCGGAATCAGACCCTGAGTGTCCCATTGATTTTGTGTTTTGCAGCATTTTCAATGGCTGCAATGGTTTCAGTCCTGTAACCTCTGTCTGTTTTATTAAGTAAAGCAAGACAATCCAGATAATTGCCCAGATTGCGGTGTAATTCAGCTAAAAGTAAATAATCCGGCTCTTCCATATCAGAAAAAATTCTGATCAAAGCCTCTGCATTTGAGCGGTAATCTGCATCGGGCTCAAAGTTTTGCGGGGGTTCATCTTTCCAGGGATGGTGGTTCATTTGCTGCCATAACCTTCGCCTGAGGTAAACCTCCTCTTCGGGATTGACCCATACCTCAGCAGTTACGGCTTCCTTCAGTTCTTTCGGACTGAGATGCTCAATATACGGCAAGCCATCGGCTTCCTCCCAGGTATCGGCTTCGCGATTGTGTGATGAATGGCAATTGAATATGAGATTGCATTGAACACATTTTGTAAAAATTACCTGATCGGGCATCATGGGTGCAAAAAAACTTCCGTCGCTCCAGAAAACTCCGCCAAAAGTATTCCCCGACAATATTCCTGTTTTCTGATACTTTTTACCACAAGCAGGGCACTCAATAATTAAAGGCTTTCCAATTTGCATGGCTTTTTTTGTGTAAAGATACTGAAGCCTTCCGGGATGTCATGATGCTAAATCAGGAAAAGATTACTTTCGCTGAGCGGAATTTAGCTCCCACCGCCTATGGCGGGGGTTCTGCCGCTGAGCTCCCCCGCTTTCGCTGCACTACTGCGGGGCGCGCCTACGGTCGGTCGCAATTCCGCTCCAATTTTAACTTTTTGAGACAGTCCCTTAGCCACGGATTTAATTAGTTTTATTCAGCTGACTTGAGCAGAATTTTCAATTACGCTCAAATATTGAAATGAATAGATTTTAGACTTAATTCAACATGGTTGGTAGCGGAATTGCAACCGACCGTAGGGAGCTCAGCGGAGCTAAATTCCGCTGAGCCGTGTGGGAACTAAATTCGGCCTGCCATATTGCGCAGATATTTAAACCAGAGCGCTGAGAGGAATTTGCAATTCCGCTCCAATTTTAACTTTTTAAAACTACCCTGATCCCGGACAATTAATACGACTTGATTTTCTTTAGTTTTTGAACAAACTCTCCAACACATTACGCTGAGCGGAATTTGCAATTCCGCTCCAATTTTAACCTTTTGAGACAGTCCCTTAGCCACGGATTTAATTAGTTTTATTCAGCTGACTTGAGCAGAATTTTCAATTA
>JANJXJ010000196.1 GCA_024709105.1 Lentimicrobium sp.
GGTAATATCAATAGCTGCAAGTTCGGGGTAACTTTTTACTGCACTTCTGGCCAGATAGCGCATCAGATAAAGATCCAGCTTGATTTTATTCTCGATATGCGGACGCTGAATTTTTACTATTACATTTTCACCGGATTTGAGTCTGGCTTTGTAAACCTGACCAATAGAGGCAGAAGCAAGGCATCTTTGATCAAACTCTTCAAAAATATCTTCTATCTCAAGGCCGAGTTCTTTGCGGATTAGTCGGATTGCATCTTCATCGTCAAAAGGCCGAGCCTTTGACTGTAGTTTTTTTAATTCATTACGAAAACGTTCTGCTACCATATCCGGACGATCGGCCAAGATCTGCCCGAATTTAATATAAGTCGGCCCCAGTTCCTCAATGGTAACCCTGATCCGCTCAGGGGTGGTATAGACCTTTTTCTGAGGCCCTTTTCTACTCCTGAAAATTTTTTGCATGAAATTGCTGCGGTTGACCCACTCTCTGAACGCATGCCTGAGAATTACGAAAATGATTTCTCTGGCACGAATCAACTGCAGATAGATAATGTATAGCTTTCGAAGATTCATCTTTGTTGTCTGAAGGTTTTTGTGAAAGACATGAAAATGTGATGCTGCAATCGCAATTTCTAATTCGGTACAGTTATTTTTGTTAGGCCTTGCCTAACTTCTGGTTGAGTTCATCAATGGCCTTTCTCAATTCATTAATTTCTGACCTTAACTCATCATTGTTGTCATTAAGGGATTGATTAACTATGTGCTCAAGAGTGAGATAGTTTTTTAGCTCTTCCATCTGGCTGAAGAGAAAATCGTAAAATTTTTCAGGATTCTCATTCTCGCTGGTGTATTTGGAAATCAACCGGGAGATGTGTTCTTCAAACATTTCCCGGTTCATTATACCATATGCCAGAAACATTCGTAATATAAGTCTGGAGGGAACTTTCATAATTCTTATATTTAATAGTTAAACACATAAACAGGAGATTTGTCGCCCGAGGATGTGTAAATTGTTATTAAAATGAAAAGAGATTCCTGTCAGGACAGATTTTTTTGGTAAACCCTGAATCTTTTGGTCATTTTAGCCCCCACACGTTCCATAACTGATCTCATTTTATGGTTGGTTTCCAGAATAAGATGTGTTTCAATGGTTTCAATTCCTGATTGCCTGGCTGTTTCAAGGAGTGCCAATCCCATAGTTACTTCCAGTCCCAAACCCTGATGACCTGGCTTTACAGCGCCAAGCATGAGGTCGAGTTGTTTCGATTGATACAGTGATTGCAGTATATACAGCCATCCGAAAGGAAAAATTCTTCCCCCTGATCTTTGTAATCCCCTGGCTAAATTTGGGATTCCAACAACAAAAGCTGCGACTTCATCATCCAACATAATAACCTTAACATACTTTGGCCTAAGAACAGGCATATATCTCTTTGCGAATTCCTTCATTTCTGTTTCGCTTAGCGGGAAAAATCCATAGAGTTCTGAATATGACTCGTTTACCAGGCGCAAAATTGGAACAACAAAAGGTTCTAATTCGCTCTTTTTTTTAAATGATAATAGCTTGTATCTTTTTGTTCCCAGAACTCTTTGCTCTACTCTGCCATAAATTGATGGCAGCAGAATAGATTTGTTAAACCGGTAGGTAACACAATCGAGCAGTTTATAGTAACCGGCGTTTTCTGTAAAGCGCACCATGTAAGGCAGATTACACAGGGTGCTGATCAGGGGGGTGTCTTCAAAACCTTCTATAAGAAATCCCTGTGGATCCTTATCGGAAAATCCATAAGGCCCCGCAATGCTGGTCATTCCTTGCTCTTTGCACCAGTCTTCGATAAATAACAGCAATTTTTGAGCAACTTCGGGGTCTTCATAACAGTCGAAAAAGCCAAACCTGCCGATTTTTTCATTTTTCAGCTTATTGTAACTATGGTGTATTATACCCATAATTCTTCCGGCAGGTATTTTGCCTCTGTAAGCAATTGCCAGAATGGTAGTGCAATGAGAAAATGAAGTGTTGGTTTCCGGATTAAAAAAATTCAAGTCATCAACTATCAGATTGGGAAGCCAGTTTTTGTGGGTTTTGTGGATCTGTTCGGGTAAGTGAACAAATTCAGACAAAAGATTTTTGTCGGTTACAACTTGTATTTCAATGCCCATCCTGTAAAAATTGAGAGTTTCAGGCTTGTTCAGCTGTTGATTTTTAAAAGAATTACAAAGATGATTTTTTTCTTAGTCAAAAACAAATGAAAGTATTGTATTTTAGTGGCTTCGTTGGGGAAATGCCCCGGGAGTGGCCCAAAAGCTGCTTTGTTGTTTCATTTACACTGTCAAATATCTAATTATGAACGAGATTGCATATGTTGGAGAACATCTTGCACCGGCCGTCATTGGCAGGATATTAATCTATTTATCCATCATAGCCGGCGTGTTTTCCCTGTTTTTCTATTTCAGAATGCTCAAGGTAACCGGACTTCCAGACCCAAAAGCAAAGAAATTCGGGCGTCTTTTTTACCTTATTCAAACCTTCTCAATTACCGGAGTGGGGGCTGTACTTTTCTACCTTATTGTTAATCACTACTTTGAATACGCTTATGTTTTTAAGCATTCATCGGCACTGATGCCAGGGAAATATATTATTTCCAGTTTCTGGGCCGGACAGGAAGGTAGTTTTCTGCTGTGGGCGATTTTTATTGCTCTTTTTGGCGTTGGTGCTATGTACACTGCGCGCAAGCTTGAGGGCGGTGTAATGTCGGTGGTAGTTGTGGCTGAAATCATTCTGATGTCGATGGTATTGGGTGTTCATGTGCTAGGTATTTCAATAGGAAGTGATCCATTTATCCTTTTGAGGCAGGTGCCGGAAAATATGTCGAACGAATTTTTCAGTAACCCCAATTACCTTAGCTTCATCAGAGACGGAAATGGCCTGAATCCGCTGCTCGAAAACCCTTGGATGGTTATTCACCCGCCATTGTTGTTTATGGGCTATGCCACAGCGATTTTTCCTTATGCTTTTGCAGTGGCTTCACTGCTGCAGGGGGATAAACGTTACTGGCTGAAACCGGTATTGCCATGGATGTCGCTGGCCATAGGTTTACTTGGCATTGGTTTGCTGCTTGGCGGAGCCTGGGCTTATCAGTCGCTTACCTTTGGCGGTTTCTGGGCATGGGATCCGGTTGAAAATGCATCGCTTATTCCCTGGATGGTGCTGGTTGCCGCTCTTCATTATATGATACTAAGCTATAAGCGCGACAAGTATTACCTGGGCACCTATGTATTTACCGTGCTTGGCTTTGTAATGGTTGTTTATGCCAGTTATCTTACCCGCTCGGGTGTGCTGGGAGAAACTTCGGTACATGCTTTCGGAGATGATGGCAGAAGTGTTCAGCTGGTTTTGTTTGCCTTATTAACTGTTGCTGTTCCGGTTATTCTTCTGATCAAAGCGCGGAAATGGGTAAAATCAAATGATTTGCCTGAATTGTTTACCCGCGAATTTATGATGATGTACGGTGCTATTATCATTTTACTTGCTGCTTTTCAGGTAATAAGCACTACTTCGGTGCCGGTTATCAATAAAGTTTTCGGAACAAGTATGGCTCCCCCAACCGATGTGGTAAACTTCTATAATACCTGGCAAACTCCTTTCGCCATTATGATTGCCATCATTCTCGGAGTAGGGCAGTATGTTGCATATGGAAAAAATGAGTGGAAATCTTTCCTGAAAAATGTGATTTACCCTGCAATAATTTCTCTTGTTGTTGCGATCGGAGGATTTTTGTACGATACCAACATGAGTGTGGTACATGGAGTTTTTCTGTTTAGCATCGTTTTTGCGATTCTTACCTCTGTAGCTTATCTGTTCCATTTTGTTTCTGTACGTACCAATACTGCAGCCGGAGTTACCCATGTTGGTTTTGGGATATTCCTGCTTGGCGTTCTCATCACCTTTTCCAATACCGAAACCCTCTCCAAGGGAGGTGTCCCCGGAATGGCCGGTGGCGGAGACAATCTGATGCTGTTCAAAGACCAGCTTAAACCCCTTGGAGATTACATTATAAAATATTCAGGAAACAAGCTGGAGAGAGACGAAGTGTTTCATCAGGTTGATTTTATGCGTGAAGGCCCCGACGGCAAGTTGTATCAGGAATTTTCGCTTTTCCCTTCAGTAAAATACAACTCCATGATGGGCAACGTGCATAACCCGGATACAAAAAATATGCTGAAAGGTGATATTTACATGTTCATTACCTTCGCAGAAGATCCTGCAAAACAATTGCCCGGGGGCTACATTTTTTCAGGAAGTTCAGAAGTTACCATGGGCGACACCATAGCTGCAGGAAATAAACGGGTGGTTTTTGATACCTTGTTTGTTTCAGGAATGGCTGACAATGCCAGGGAACTTGAAATTACTGCAATGATCAAAGGCGAAGACAGTACCGGAGCAGTAAAAGCTTATCCGCTCACATACCGGGTAACCGGCGATATTGCCGAAAGTGGTTATGCCGATATTGACGGCATCAGGCTGCGGTTTGAAGGCGTTTCTGCTACACCACGCACCATTAAGGTGGGACTGTATGAAAAACAGATGGAGTTTATTGTGGTTAAAGTCCTGAAATTCCCCTGGATTATTATTCTCTGGACAGGATCCGTGATTATGTTCCTGGGACTTACCATTGCCGTGTGGCGCAGAGCTGTTAAGGCAAAAATGGTTGCCGAATAGCATCCTTTCATTACCTTTGCATTCAAATCTGAAGTTTTGCAGTCATGCTTAACTTCAGGCCTGAAATTAGTTTTTTCAGGATTCCTTTTACCTGAGATTTTTTTGTGCCGGCAGTTTACTTTGATTGCCGGTGCAAAAAGCAGGTTGTCTGCGTCAATTTCATGTTGTTAATATGAACAAAGGTATTTCCATTGCTGGTTCCGGGAATGTTGCCACACATCTGGCAAAAGCATTTTTTGATGCAGGTGCGCGTATTGAACAAATTTTCAGCCGCAACCTAAGTCATGCCGAAGCCCTTGCGCAGAAAGTTGGTGCCCGGGCAGTAGACAGGCCTGAACTCATCAGCAATGATGCCGGCGTTCTTATACTAGCCCTCCCCGATGAGGCAATTGAACCTTTTGCCGCTGAAGTAAATGCAACCGGACACTTTGATGGAATTGTGGTCCATACTTCAGGTACTCAGCCGTTATCAGCACTAAGGATGTTTGAGAACTCCGGAGTGTTTTATCCACTTCAATCGTTCAGCCGGTTCAGTAATCCTTTGATGAAAGAGGTGCCTTTTTGCCTGGAGGCGGTTAACTCAGAAACACTGCAACATCTGACTTCTCTGGCATCACTGATTTCGGAAAATGTGAGGGAAGTTTGTTCTGAGCAAAGGGCTGTATTGCATCTTGCTGCTGTCTTTGCATGTAATTTTTCCAATCACATGTATGCGATATCAGCTGATCTGTTAAAAGATGCAGGAATTGACGGCAGTATTCTGAAACCATTGATCAGAGAAACTGCCAACCGTTTAACAGATATACATCCTGCCTTGTTGCAAACGGGACCGGCTGTAAGGGGAGATGGGTCAACCATGGAAAAACACCAGCAACTACTTGAAAACTATCCCGTTTACAGGGAAATTTATAAAATGCTGAGCAATAGCATCGTCTCAGCCAAAGAAAAAACAAAAAAATAAAGTACATGAATAATTACAAAGAAGATCTTACAGGTATTACCACCTTTATTTTCGACTACGACGGTGTGTTGACCAATGGGGTAGTTCTGATTACCAACACCGGCGATCAGCTTAGAACAGGTCATGTAAAAGATGGTTACGCCCTTCAACTTGCCGTGAAAAATGGTTACCGGGTAGTTATCATTTCAGGCGGATATTCCGAATCCATGCGCCACAGATGTAATGCCCTTAATCTTACTGATGTTTTTCTGGGAGTTGTCAATAAGGTTTCGGTTTTCGATGAGTATATCACCACCCATGGCATCAAGCCGGAAGAAGTTTTGTATATGGGCGACGATATTCCTGATTATCAGGTAATGCAAAAAGTGGGTATGCCTGTTTGCCCTGCCGATGCTGCTGTTGAAATTAAAAACATCAGCAGGTATATTTCCCATTTTAACGGGGGAGAAGGTTGTGTGCGCGATGTTATTGAGCAGGTAATGAAAGTTCAGGGAAAATGGATGAACGGTAATGCTTTTCACTGGTAACAGCCGGCGAAAGCTTGAGGTTATTGCATCTATTCTGTTTTGATGAGGCTGAAAATGGAAAGCTACCCCTTTCTTACTAAAATCATTCAGTTTTTCCGGCTGCTCCGCTGGCCGAATCTACTGGTGGTTGCCATAACCCAATTGCTGATTAAGTTTTTCGTGATAGATTATTTTTATTCTATCACAGGTGCCCAAAGCCCTTTGCCTGTCCTGGTTTTTGCTATGCTATCATTGGCTACCATTATGATTGCCGCTGGCGGTTATGTAATCAACGATTATTTTGATACAGAAACCGACCGTATAAATAAACCAGATAAATTGTTTGTGGGAAATGCTTTCAGCCGGCAGCAGGTCGTTTTTATTTACTTGATGCTGAGTATTGCAGCATTGTTGGCAGGAGCCTATGTTTCTTTTGCAGTTTCTTCTTTCAGGTTTGCGCTGGTATTTCCTGCAGTAAATATGATGTTATGGTTGTATTCAGCCAAATACAAACGTGAAGTTTTGAGCGGTAATCTGCTGGTTGCCGCACTCTCGGCTTTGGTAATTCTTATGGTTTGGCTGGCAGAGTTTTTTATGCTGAAATCAAATCCCGCGTTTTTTGTCGAAGCACAGCCGGTATTGCGCAGTATTTTTATTTTTACCCTGGCCTATTCCGGATTTGCTTTTTTTGTAAGTCTTGTGCGGGAGATCGTTAAAGACATTGAAGATGCTGATGGGGACCTGGCTGAAGGGTGCAAAACTTTTGTAATTGCATTTGGTGTTGCGGCTTCGAAACGCCTGATAATTGTTTTATTGATGCTGATACTTCTGCTGATTGCAGTTGCAATTTATTTTCTGATCACTTTTTCTTTTGTAATTACGGGCATCTGGCTCGGTATTTTCACCTTTTTGCCTGTTGTTTATTTATTCTTCAAAGTTAAGTCTGCATCTGCAAAGCCGGATTATTCCAGAATCAGTATGCTGCTTAAATTGCTGATGATCTTTGGGGTGTTAAGTATGCTTACCCTGAGTTATTAATGTTTCAAAAACAAGTCAATGCAGAATCCTTTAAAAGATTATCCATTTAACGTGATACTTGCCTCACAATCGCCCCGCAGGCAAACTTTACTCAGGGAAACCGGCCTCGATTTTGAGATTCTGGTTAAGCCTACCGATGAAAGCTACCCTGATGACCTGCAGGCCGAAGAAATTGCCTTGCACGTTAGCCGGATAAAAGCTCAGGCATTTGATTTGAATGAGTTTCCTGATCATACACTTATCATTACTGCAGATACCATTGTCTGGCTGAATGGTGAATGTATCGGCAAGCCTGCAGATGAAGAAGATGCAGTTAAAATGCTATCTAAACTTTCGGGCAGAAAGCACACTGTTTGCACCGGAGTATGTTTAAAAAGCAAAGAAAAGTATCAGGAATTTTTTGTTAACACCGATGTATATTTCCGCAAATTGACTGAGGCTGAAATCAGATACTATGTGGCCCATTTCAGGCCGTTTGACAAAGCCGGGGCATATGGAATTCAGGAATGGATTGGTTTTATCGGGGTTGAAAAAATTGAAGGCTCTTATTTCAATGTTATGGGACTGCCGGTTCAGAGATTGTATTGCGAGTTGCTTTCATTTGCTCAAGGCTTCAGGTAAAACGGATGATTTCACCAAACCGTTTTATCTTGTTTCCGCCGGATAGTTTTCAATAGGTGCCAGCGCCGGTTTTATATCGCTTAATAATGAATTAACAACTTGCAATGCTAAATGGCTTACTTTTGTTATTCCGGAATTAATCCGGATCTGATTCTTAAAAATACTGAAAATGAGTAAGTCACGATTCTGGAAACAAATATTTTCATGGTTTCTTCAGGGATTGCTTTTTATTGCTCCTGTTGCCTTAACCATTTATATACTGGTAATTTCATTCAATTTTGTTGATGGAATCCTTACCGGCATTATTTCTGAAGTAATTGGTTTTAAAATTCCCGGCCTCGGGCTTGTTGTTATAATCTTTGGAATAACGCTGATTGGCTTTCTTGGTTCTTCCATTGTTTTCAGGCCTTTACTTCAGTATTTTGATAAAATTATCAGTCAGGCTCCCCTGGTAAAGGTCATTTATACCTCCATCAAGGATTTTATGTCGGCGTTTGTGGGTAAAGAAAAGCGATTTACCGAACCGGTTCTGGTAAAAGTCAGCAAAGAATCAAATCTTGAAAAAATGGGTTTTATCACACAGAAGGACCTGTCTAATCTGGGAATTGAGAAAGGAAAAGTTGCTGTTTATCTCCCGCATTCCTATAATTTTTCAGGGAATCTGTTTATTGTCCCGGTTGAAAATATTACACCTTTAGATGCTCCACCCGCCGAGGTAATGAAATTTATTGTTACCGCCGGGGTTACAAGCTTCGAAAATAAACCCAATACGCCTGCTGGCTGAACTTTTAACCGACCAGGGGGTTAATTCTGTCGCGGCCCGGTTACAAATGCAACTTTAAACCAAATAATTCCAATCCTTTACATTCTGACAAAAGGATTAACAAAATCACAAAAATGCAAAAACCTTTAATTTTAATAACCAACGACGATGGCATACATGCACCTGGCCTCAGAACTCTGATTCAGGTAATGCGCAACCTAGGAAATGTCCTCATTATTGCTCCTGATAAACCTATGTCCGGAATGGGCCATGCGGTTACCATTTCGTCGCCGCTCAGGGTTCACAAGCTAAAAGAAGAAGAGGGTTACTCGGAGTACTCATGTAACGGAACTCCGGCCGACTGCGTAAAACTAGGGCAAAAAGCCATACTGGGCCGCAAACCCGATCTGATTGTTTCGGGCATCAACCACGGGTCAAATTCCTCGGTAAATGTTATTTATTCAGGAACCATGGCTGCCGTAATTGAGGGCGCACTTGAGAATATTCCGGCCATTGGTTTTTCGCTGGACGACTATACTTTTCATGCTGATTTCAGCAAATGTGCCCCGTATATTGAATCTATTGCAGGAAAAGTTATCAGCGAAGGCCTTCCGGATTATACCTGCCTGAATGTCAATATACCAGCCGTTAACGGATCGCCCATCCGCGGTATCAAGGTTGTTCGTCAGGCGCTGGCTTTCTGGGACGAAAAATTCGACCATCGCCGCGATCCCCACAACCGCGACTATTACTGGCTGACCGGAGAATTTAAAAACATGGATTCGGGAGAAGATACCGATGAATGGGCGCTGCGGAATAACTATGTGGCCGTGGTGCCTGTACATTTTGATCTTACTTCGCATAAAACCATACCTTTGCTCAAAAACTGGGAAACGGGTAACCTGAACTGATTCCCGGGATTATTATGTGGAAAAACGATAACTTTTTTATTGGAAGTCTGGCAGCCTTGTTGCTCACTTTAGCCGCCGCTTTTCTGATTATTGCTGCAGGGCCTTTTATTCATGGATTGTTTTCCGAAACTCCTCCTGCAAATAGTCTGTTGCTGCTCGCTTTTGTCCCCGGAATCCTGCTTATGCGCTGGTACATGCGTACCATGAAATTTTCAAAGGCTGGCTCAGGGGCTCTTGCCGTGGTCTTTCTGGTGATCATACTTTACTTTGTGCTGATTGACAGGAAACCTTTCAGTATTTTCTTCCTGTTTTAAACCTTTATGAAGATTTACATCATAGCCGGAGAAGCTTCTGGCGACCTTCATGCTTCAAACCTGATGCGCGAAATGAGGGCATTGAAGTCTGATATTCAGTTCAGGTGCTGGGGTGGTGATCTTATGCAGCAACAGGGCGGGGTTGTTGTTAAACATTACCGCGACCTGGCTTTTATGGGTTTTACCGAGGTTCTGCTGAACCTGAGAACAATCTTAAACAATCTGAAATTCTGCAAAAAGGATATTATTGATTTTGCGCCCGATGCGGTTATTCTGGTAGATTATCCCGGATTTAATCTTAAAATTGCTGAATTTCTCAAGGCTAAAAATATTCCTGTTATCTATTACATTTCTCCTCAGGTTTGGGCGTGGAAACAGTCTCGTGTTAAAACCATAAGAAGGGTAGTGGATAAGATGATGGTGATACTTCCGTTTGAAAAGGATTTTTATGCCGGTCATCAGGTGGATGTTGAATTTCACGGACACCCCTTGCTTGATGCGCTGGAAAACAGCCGCTTCAGTCCTGTTTTTGCTGAAAGCAATGCACCGCTGGTAGCTTTGCTGCCGGGCAGCCGGAAGCAGGAAATCAAACGGGTTCTCCCCGAAATGGCGAAAATTGCTGTAAACTTCCCGGGTGTTCGTTTTGTGGTAGCCGGGGTTAGCTCTCTAGGAAAGGAATTTTATGCACAGGTGACGGGCGCAGGTAATTTTGAAGTGGTTTTTAACCGGACTTACGACCTGCTTAAACAATCTTCGGCAGCATTGGTAACATCAGGTACGGCAACACTCGAAACCGCCCTGATCGGAACTCCCGAAGTTGTGTGCTACAAGGGTGGAAATATCTCGTATCAGATAGCCAGGCGTATCATCAAAGTAAAATACATATCATTGGTCAATCTGATTATGGACAGAAAGGTAGTTACAGAACTTATACAGCATGAATTGAATACCGCCAATATCACAAAGGAATTGAATCTGCTTTTGTATGATGATAAAACCCGCGAAAGAATTGCACGCGATTATGCAGGGCTAAGGCAAAAACTGGGCGGTGGAGGAGCCTCTGCCAGAGCAGCTGCTTCTGTTTTGGCGTTTTTAAATGAAAGGCAGAACTTATAATTCCAGATGAAGCAAAATGGGCAGATGATCGCTGAACCCGCCTATGTATTTCATTCCGTTGAAAGTTCTGAAGGGTTTGGTTCCGTTGTGCGTCCGGTCTTCTTCAATCAGGAATGGCAAACGGACAATTTCTGCACGTTTCTCCCCCAGCCTGAGCCCATAGGTTTTATCCAGCAGTGGCCTGGAAACAATAAACTGATCAATTATGCTCCATTCTTCTCTGAATTTGTGGGTTCCGGTGTCCCATTTCCCCAGATAGGGGGTCATAAGATTGTATAGTTTTGTTTCGTCGTCTGAAGCCTCTTTCAGAGATGCCCCCAGGTGAATTATAACACTTTCGTCTTCGGGTGTGTCGTTAAAATCGCCTGTGATTACTATCAGTGGATTTTCGGTTGCCGAATAAAGCGAATCCACCGCATGTTTCAGGGTGAGTGCTGCATCTCTGCGGCGGCTGATGGTGGCTGTTGCCCCTCCGTATTTCGAAGGCCAGTGGTTGATGAAGATGTGGAGCGTGTCTTTCCCGGCAAGCCCTTTGACATAAAGTATGTCGCGGGTGGAGGATTGCTGCTCTCCTTCATAAATCATGGGTATAGCTCTGTGATACAGTTTTTTGAACCTGTCGGGACGATAAATCAGGGCAACGTCAATACCGCGCTGATCGGGCGATTCTTCATGAACAATCTGATATCCGTATCGCTCAAGCGGCGTGCGTTTGAGCAACTGAATAAGCGAAAACCGGTTTTCAACTTCGCAGAAACCAACAATTTCAGGGGGGCGCCATCCACCGGTACCAATAATCACTTTGGATGTGTTCTGTAATTTCTTTTCAAATTTTTTCCAGGTCCAGCCTCTTATTCCCCCGGGAAGAAACTCCTGATCGTTCTTTAAAGTGTCATCAAACGGGTCAAAAAGATTCTCCACATTATAGAACATGATTCTGAATTCGTCCTTTTTCCTGATGGAATCCTGCGCCTGTGCAGGCAAAAGAACAGACCAAACCAACAGATGTACGATCAGCAAAAACAGAAATCTCATGTCCTGATAGTTTAAAAGAATTTTCGTTTATGGTGCGGAAAAAGAGACAGATTCCGTCATGCGCAACCGATTGACAAAAATACTAAAATAGTAACAGGCTGTTCTGTTAAATCCGACTCTGTGAAGCTGAATTTTGCTGTGTTGTTTAAATTGAGTATAAATAAGCATTCCGGCATCTGTAACTTTTTAAAGTTCCTATTTTTGGGGTCTGTTTCATCTAATTACAAGGAACCCCATGGCTAAAGCGAAAAAGAGAAATATTTACAGGCTGGCACTTCAATGGACCATCATAGCCCTGCTGGCTTATATGGTAATCCGACCCTATTTTGACAAAGCTTATGTAGCTGATTTTGAAGCTTATTGTCCTTTCGGAGGTTTGCAGGCCCTGTCATCATTTCTGGCTAACAATTCGCTGGCCTGCTCCATGACCACCACTCAGATTGCCATGGGTCTTGCCTTGCTGGTCGGCGTCTTTTTATTCAGCAAGCTGTTTTGCAGTTATATCTGCCCTATAGGAACCTTCACCGAATGGCTGAGCAGACAGGGCAAGCGCTTTAAAATGAATTTTGTAATCTCAGGAATTGCCGATCGTTTGCTTCGCATTGTTAAATACGCCTTGTTGTTTATTACTTTCTACTACTCGGTGAGCAGTAGCGAGTTGTTTTGCAAAACTTTTGATCCGTATTACGCCATATTTTCGGGATTCAGTTCCGATGTTGTAATGAGTTATGCCGTTATGGCTTTGTTGCTGGCCATTCCGGGTTCATTCTTCGTGAGGCAGTTTTGGTGTAAATACATTTGTCCGCTGAGTGCTGCATCAAATATTTTTAGTTTTGGTTTTGTTTTTCTGGGGATTACAGGCCTTTATGCTTTGCTCACTTTAGTTTTCGGGCTTTCAATCGGCTGGATATGGCTGCTGGGCGCGCTCAGCCTCGCCGGAGCAGTGCTTGAAACCACCCGCCTGAAGTTTGGCATTTTCCCTGTGGTTAAGGTAACCCGCAATGCCGAAACCTGCACCTCCTGCCGTATTTGCGACAAAGCCTGCCCCATGGCCATCAGGATTTCCGATATCCCGAAAGTGCAGCACATTGACTGCCACCTTTGCGGCGACTGTGTGACCAGCTGTCCCGAACCCAATACCCTGCAGTTCAGCAAGAGAAAAATCAACTGGCTTCCGGCTGTTGCCACAGTTGCCCTGGTTGTACTCGGACTGGCTTTTGCATCGGTAACTGATATTCCTACCATCAGCCTGAAGTGGGGAAGCCCTGCACAGATGGAAAACGCCAGCATATACCGGCAGTCAGGTATTAAAAGTGTAAAATGTTTCGGCAGTTCGATGTCGTTTGCCAACCACATGAAAGAATTGCCCGGTGTGCTGGGTGTTGAGGCTTTTGTTGCGGATAAAAGCGTAAAAATATACTACGATGCCGCTATTACCAGCGAAACAGCCATCCGCGAGTTTATGTTTACACCTGTTTCGAGAGTAATTGCAGCGCCGGCACAGCATATACAAAGTGTTTCGGCAGCGGTGTTTGCCATTGACAAATTTTTCGACCCTGCCGATGCACGCCTTCTGGCATTGAAAGTTGCCCAAAAACCAGGTGTTCTGGCTTTTGAAACCATGTTCGGGGAGCCGGTTCATACTCTGGTTTATTATGATTCTACCTTAATTACTACCGGTGAAATCAGCAAAATAATTGAACAGAAAAAAGTGGAATGGATGGTTGACGGGGAATTGAACCAGGCTGAAACCGGATTTAAGGTAGCCTTTGCCGAGCCTGAGAGTTCACTTGGTCTGGCCGCATATCTCAAAAAAATGTACGAGCCGGTTTCCATGACATTTAATGGTTTCGACAGCTATGATTCGCTGCAAACCTCCGCCCTGCAGCTGCCTTTTGCCGAAGCAGCCAACCCTGAACTCACAGATATGCCCTGGTATTTGCTTAGCCACATCAGCAACAACCGCGGAGTTGTAAAATTTGAAATTCAGGCAACTGACCGTGGTTTTGAACTACATCTGGTTTATCTGCCCCAAATGACCAGCAAAGAAGAAATTCTTAATCAGTTGAATGAGCCTGCCCTTAAAGTACATCTCAGCGATGGCACCGAACAGCAGCTGGATAACCCCTACAGGTTTTAGGATTGTTACAACTTTTTTAGCCGGTTGGATCACAGGGAAGTGTTTGATCTGACTATACCAGATTGATAATTGATCATTTAAGATTTTAGCTTTCCTGCATTTAAAAAACAGAGCTATTTTCTACATAAATTTGAAACATTTTGTAATGAAATCAGATGGAATCCCTTCTGTTTGAAAAAGCGAAAGCCTGAGATTTTTACTCAGGCTTTTCTCATTCAATATGTCTATTCTTTTCGCGGGCTTTACTGCACCAGCACTTTACCGCTGTGTTGTCCGGTTGAAGTTTTAATGCTGAAAAAGTATATACCGGCTGGCAGCCCCGAAACATCCATAAGCTGTTTGTTGCTGCCCGGCAATACCGGGCTTTCTTTTATTAAATCACCGCTAGAGTTGGAAAGCTTAAGCATGGCAGGTGCCGAGCCTTCGGGAAGTGCAAAGGGAATGGTAACCTGTGCAGATGCCGGATTCGGGAATGCCGGCATGGCTTGGATTCCCGGCTGTTGAGGAATGTCGTCACCGGCAGAGGTGATGGTTCCCGGAAGCCCGTATACCCGGGTAGTGATGGTGTAAATGGTTTGTGAATAATCGTAGCTGTAAGTAATCAGTTTGGTGCCCGAGGAGGCTGTTTTTACCACTTCAAGATACTGACAACCGGGGATGGTAAGCAGCTCTGTGCCGTTTTCTTTGACTATTCTGGCATTAAAGGTGTAAAACTGGTTGGTTTCGTCGTAGTAATAGTAAACATAGGCGAGGCATAGCGAATTGTCGGTAGTGAAAAGATTTTCGCTCAGGTATTTGATGTCGTACAGGTAGTTTCCAGATGGCACTGTCAGATTGATGGTTTTCCATAAAGTATGGTTAGCGTTATAAACTCTGCATTGGCTTGCTGCTACATCCATAATATAGAATTTGTCGCCCGAATTGCTGAGCCTGGTGTAGGTGCCCGAGTAATTGTAGGTGTTTTCAAGATTGATTTGCCCGAATGCCAGAAAGGGCAGAAGAAAGGCAGCGATGAGGGAAAGTTTTTTCATTTTTTCGATTTTTTTTAATCCTTTGGCCTTGCAGGGTCAGTTATTGTTTGTTTGCTTTTATTTGAAGCCGCAAATTTACTTTGAGGATTTGAAGCCCTTTTACAGGATTACAAGAAAATTGTATAAGATTGTCAGGCAGTGTGCGGGCTATGCCAACAATACTTTATGTTTGCAAACGAAAATCACAGATAATGGTTGTAAAGAGGCTCGTACTTCCGGATGTTTTAAAAGGAGTGGCGGTACTGCTGATGATTCAGGTACATCTTACTGAATTGTTTGCAACAGAGTTGTTTTACAGCAGTTTGCCCGGTAAAATTTCATTGTTTCTTGGGGCAGTGCCGGCTGCACCCTTGTTTATGGCTGTTATGGGCTTTTTCTTTGCGCTGTTCCCCCGAAGCACGAGATACTATATAAAAAGGGGGGCAGGTTTAATCGCTGCCGGTTTTCTGCTGAATCTTGGTATAAATTTAAGGTTCTTTGCCAAAATTATTTCCGGAGACCTTCAGTTAAGCCCGCTGCCATATATTTTTGGGGTTGATATTCTTTTTCTTGCCGGTTTGTCGCTTGTATTTCTTGCATTAATTGCTCCCCTTGCCGGGAAACGTCCGCACATCTTTCTGTTTATTGCGTTGGCAGTATCGTCAATGCCATTCGTTCTGCCTGTTTATGATGGCAACAATGTAATTTTGACCTATCTCTTAGCTTACTTGCACAGCCATGAGTGGTGGAGCTATTTTCCGCTTTTCCCCTGGCTGGCTTATCCCTTAACAGGCGCAGCTGCCGGTTTGCTTTATCAGTCAGGCCCCGCTGAATTTGCAGATTCTGTAAAAAAGTCATGGGTACTTTGGGCTTCAGTTTCTGTTTTTCTGGTCCTCTCCTGGTATGGCTTTGGCGTTTCAATCCGGTTGGAAGCCTATTATCATCACAGTGCTTTGTTTTATGGCTGGGCAATTGCATTCATGGTTCTGATTGCGCTTTTGTTTGAAAAACTTGTTTCATTCGGTGGAAGTGAGTCGGCAATAATCAGATATTTTGCCTGGACCGGGAAAAACGTTACTTCTTTTTATGTGTTTCAATGGCTGATTATCGGCAACCTGGCAACCTCATTATATAAATCTGTTGAAACGTATAAGCTGATTTTCTGGTTTGCCGCAATAGTTCTGATCTCATCGGTTTTGGTATGGCTTTGGAATAAAAAACATCACTGGCGCAGAATTTTTGAAAATCATTAGGCAGGCACAAAAACCAGCCGGGGCCGGATGGAAGCTGATGTTGTGATTATGTGTGACATAAATCCGAAAATATCTCTGAAACAGCAATTAAAGAAATGAAAAAGCACTCTGCTCAGTAGCAAAAGTGCTTTGTTGGTAGGTAATGTGTTTGGTGGGATGTACTGGACTCGAACCAGTGACCCCCGCCCTGTCAAGGCGATGCTCTGAACCAACTGAGCTAACATCCCGGGGAGTGCAAATTTAATAAATTTATCCTTCTGTCAAGTTACTGCCCGAAAAATTCTGCAAATACCTTATTGCCTGAGTTATACGCTGATTTTTGTTTAAAATTAAACCCGATTTCGTGTGGTTTCTTGTAAATTTTGCGAATTTCATGTAGGTTTGGCGTCTGATTAACAATCATTTTGTAGAGTTTCAAACTTTTTAAATACAACTTATGAAAAGAATTGCTTCTGCCTTGCTGCTGCTCGTTTTCCTGCTGCCCGCTGCCCTTACGGTTTCTTCGCAAAACGAATTTAAACCTTTCTCGCTCGACGATTTGCTGAGGAAACGCATTTTTGCCCAGGCTTCGGTTTACGGCATTCGTTCCATGAACGATGGCGTTCACTATACAACCTTAAGTGATGATTATCAGAAAATTGAACAGTATAGCTACAAAACAGGCAAGCTGGTTTCCAAAATTCTTGACCTGTCGGAATTTGAAGCTTCCGGCATAAAAATGATTGTGGATTATGAGTTCAGTGCCGATGAGAAAAAGATACTGATTCAGTCTGATTATGAACCCATTTACCGCAGGTCGTTCAGGTCGAACTACTTTATTTTCGATACCCAAGCCCGCTCATTTTCACCGCTTTCGGGAAAGGGCATGCAGCAATTGGCTACTTTTTCGCCCGATGGTTCAAAAATTGCCTTTGTCAGGGATAATAATATGTTTGTTTACGACCTGCTTACCGATGCTGAAAAACAAATTACTACCGACGGAAAGTTCAATGAAATTATCAACGGAGCTCCGGATTGGGTATATGAGGAAGAGTTTGAATTCAACAAGGCATTTGAATGGTCGCCCGATAGTAAAAAGCTGGCCTACATGAAGTTTGATGAACGTAATGTTAAAATGTTCAATATGACCATGTTTCAGGGGCAAAAGCCGGCATTGGATGAAAACGCGCTGTATCCGGCCAATTCTCAGTTTAAGTATCCCAAAGCAGGGGAAGACAATTCTGTGGTAAGCGTACATATATATAATATTGAATCGGGCAATACCTTGCGGGTTAATGTTGGACCCGAGAAAGACCAGTATATTCCCCGCATCAGGTTTACCAGGGATGCCGGCACATTGGTAGTTTTCAGGTTAAACCGCCTGCAGAACCAGCTGGAACTGCTCAAAACCAACAGCCTCACCGGCCAATCGGAGGTGATGTTCAAAGAAATCAACAAATATTACATTGACGAAGGAAATTTTGATAACATTCAGTTTCTGCCCGATGGTCAACATTTTGTGATGACGAGCGAGCGCGATGGCTGGAACCACCTGTATGTTTTTAACATGACTGGAAATCTGGTAAATCAGCTTACCACCGGCGATTTTGATGTAACTGAGTTTTATGGTTTTGATCCGGATAAGAAGTTGTTTTATTATCAGGCAGCCGGACTTTCTCCATTAGGCAGGGAAGTATATTCGGTAAGCTGGGATGGAAAATCAAAAATGCTAACAGAGGGCAGTGGCACACATTCGGCCGATTTCAGCAGCAGTTTCAAATATTACATCCACAAATGGTCTTCAGCGGCATCTCCAACGGTTTATACATTGTTTGATGCTGCAGGTAAAAAGATCAGGGTGCTGGAAGATAACCAAAAATTGAAAGATAAATTGGCTGAAATCAATCCTCCGCTCAAAGAGTTTTTCACCTTTACCACCAGCGAAGGCATCGAACTCAACGGCTGGGTGATTTATCCTCCGTTATTCGACAAAACCAAAAAGTATCCTGTAATAATGAATCAGTACAGTGGGCCGAATTCTCAGGAGGTGCTGGATTCATGGAGTATGGGTTTCGATGAATATCTGGCAGCACGTGGTTACATTGTCATGAGTGTTGATCCCCGCGGAACCGGGGCCAGGGGAGAGGCTTTCAGAAAAGTTACCTATCTGCAGCTTGGCAAATACGAAACCATTGATCAGATTGAAGCGGCGCGATATGCAGCCGGGCTTCCCTGGGTTGATGCATCCAGAATAGGCATCTGGGGCTGGAGCTACGGCGGCTTCATCTCATCTTCATGTATGGTGAAAGGCGATGGAGCTTTCAAGGTGGGCATTGCAGTAGCACCGGTAACCAACTGGCGCTATTACGACAATATTTACACCGAGCGATTTATGCGCAAACCTCAGGACAATGCAGAGGGATACGATCAGAACTCCCCGCTTTTCTTTGCCGATCAGTTAAAAGGCAAGTTATTCCTGATACATGGCACAGCAGATGATAATGTACATGTGCAGAATACGCTTGAATTTTCGGAGCGTCTGGTACAGGCCGGGAAGCAGTTTGACCAGATGTTATACACCAACCGCAATCATGGCATTTACGGAGGCAACACACGCATGCATTTGTTTACCATGATTGAAGAGTATCTTAGCAAAAATCTTTAATTTCTGATTAAAATGTTGGAAATTAAAAAATAAGGTTGTACTTTTGCGGCCCTCAAATCAACGTTTTAATCAACTTAACAGAAAGAGAGCGTATTACGTATGATAATCGTACCAGTAAAAGAAGGCGAGAACATTGACCGTGCCTTGAAAAAACTCAAAAGAAAATTTGAGAAAACCGGTGTTGTAAAAGAGCTTCGCGAGAGGCAGAAATTCACCAAACCTTCGGTTGTAAAAAGGGAGCAGAAGTTGCATGCTATTTATGTGCAGCAGATGCAGCAGGCACAGGACAACTAGTCCGCTTTTTTAAGTGCGATTTAAGGAAGAAAATTTTGTTTTTCCGAAATATTGTCTTACTTTTAGACGTTATTCGGAAACAAAGTTTTCTTCTTTTTTCATTCTATGACTCTTGCTTCTTTCTATCATACACTAAAGTTTGAGAAACGTTGTTCGCCGCATACTGTCAATGCCTACCAAACAGATATTGAACAGTTTGTAGAGTATCTTTCCTCCCAATATGCGCTGTCATCGCCCGATGAAGCCACACAAGCCATTGTGCGCTCATGGCTTGCAAAACTGGTTGACGAGGGATTAACTTCCCGGAGCATCAACCGTAAATTATCAGCCCTTAAAGCGTATTACAATCATCAGCTGCGGCTGGGTGAAATGAAAACCAACCCTGCATCCCGGGTAAATACATTAAAAATTCCAAAAAGATTGCCTGTTTCGGTATCCAAAGCCGAGATTCATTCGGCATTATACAGTCAGGATGAACATGAAACAGACTTCAGCATACGCCGCGACCATCTTATATTGGAGTTATTATATGGGACGGGCATAAGGTTGTCGGAGCTCACCGGTTTAAAGATTTCGGATGTTGATTTTGGATCACAAACCATCAAAGTTACCGGGAAACGCAACAAACAGCGGATTGTACCTTTGGGAAACAAGCTCCTGGAAGTGATACAGGCTTATCTGGAGGAGCGGAATAAACTAGCAGAAACAGGAACTGAAGAAATTATTTTAACAGACAAAGGAAAAAAAGCCTATTCTGTGTTTATTTACCGAAAAGTGACCCGTTATCTTGGAGAAGCGGGGGTAAAGGGACGTAAAAGTCCGCATGTACTCAGGCATACATTTGCCACACATATGCTCAATGCGGGAGCAGATTTGAATGCGATCAAGGAATTGCTTGGCCATGCCAGCCTTGCCGCAACTCAGGTTTACACCCATGTGAGTGTTGAAAAACTTAAATCTATCTACAAACAAGCCCACCCAAGGGCATAAAACAAGGAGGTAATTATGAACGTAAGCATCAATTCTGTGAAGTTTAAAGCAGACAAGAAACTCGAGGAATTTGTAAATGATAAAGTGGTAAAGCTTTCAGGGGTATATGATGGGATACTCGGAAGCGAAGTCACGCTAAAACTTGATAATGTTGAGACCCCCGACAATAAAATAGCCGAAATCAGGCTTTTAATTAAAGGCAACGACCTGTTTGCCAAGAAGCAAAGCAAGACATTTGAAGAAGCAACAGACAACGCAGTTGACGCGCTGCGCAAGCAGTTGGACCGCCACAAGGGGAGGTTCCAGAAATAAATTTTTCATTTCTGAGAAAAAAAAATCAGAAAGTATTTGTTCGTGTCAAAATAGTTAGTATTTTTGCAGTCCTTTTTGAAAGAAGGACTGCAGTTTTTTTAAGCAGTAAAAGTTCTTCGAAAGCCGGCGAAAAGTTTTCCAGATAAAACGGGGAAACGAAACGGTAGGGAAAAATGAGGAGCAATAGACAAAAAGTCATATGACCTTTGCCGATGTAGCTCAGTTGGCCAGAGCAGCTGATTTGTAATCAGCTGGTCGGGGGTTCGAATCCCTCCATCGGCTCAGTTCTTTTATTATTGAAATTATGTTTGGGGAGATACCAGAGCGGTCAAATGGGGCAGACTGTAAATCTGTTGGCTAAGCCTTCGGAGGTTCGAATCCTCCTCTCCCCACAAACAGCAAAGCGAAAGCTTTGCACAAGCGGAAGTAGCTCATTTGGTAGAGCGATAGCCTTCCAAGCTATAGGTGGCGGGTTCGAGCCCCGTCTTCCGCTCACGGAAAGGGTAATCAGGCATAAATATGATTATTCCTCCACAAGCCGATGTAGCTCAGTGGTAGAGCACTTCCTTGGTAAGGAAGGGGTCACGAGTTCAAATCTCGTCATTGGCTCAGATTTTTTTATCTGACTGACTGTAAGTTCAACAGTTTACAATTAAACACAATTATTTAATATGGCAAAAGAAAAATTCGATCGTTCGAAACCGCACGTTAACGTAGGTACTATTGGTCACGTTGACCACGGTAAAACTACCTTAACCGCTGCAATCACTCTCATTCTTGCAGATGCAGGATTGTCAGAATACCGGTCATTTGATTCAATCGACAATGCTCCGGAAGAAAAAGAAAGGGGTATTACCATTAATACTGCTCACATCGAGTATCAAACCGCAAATCGTCACTATGCTCACGTTGACTGTCCTGGTCACGCTGACTACGTGAAGAACATGGTTACCGGTGCTGCCCAGATGGACGGTGCTATTCTCGTTGTAGCTGCAACCGATGGTCCTATGCCTCAGACCCGCGAGCACATTCTTCTTGCTCGTCAGGTAGGTGTTCCCCGCCTGGTTGTTTTCATGAACAAGGTTGACCTTGTTGACGATCCGGAACTTCTGGAACTCGTTGAAATGGAAATCCGCGATCTTCTTACTTTCTACGGATTTGACGGTGACAACACTCCTGTTATCCAGGGTTCAGCTCTTGGTGGATTGAATAAAGAGCCATCATGGGTTGCCAAAGTTATGGATCTGATGGAAGCTGTTGATACTTGGATTCCTCTGCCTCCACGTGATGTTGATAAACCTTTCCTCATGCCTATCGAGGACGTTTTCTCAATCACTGGTCGTGGTACCGTTGCAACCGGACGTATTGAAACCGGAGTTATCCACACCGGAGATCCCGTTGAAATCATTGGTCTTGACGCTGACAAACTGAAATCAGTTGTTACCGGAGTAGAAATGTTCCGCAAGATCCTTGATACAGGAGAAGCCGGAGATAACGCAGGTCTGCTCCTCCGTGGTATTGACAAAGACGAAATCCGTCGTGGTATGGTTATTGCCAAACCAGGTTCAATTACCCCTCATAAAGATTTCAAAGCTGAGGTTTATATCCTTAAGAAAGAAGAAGGCGGACGCCACACTCCTTTCCACAACAGGTATCGTCCCCAGTTCTATTTCAGAACCACCGACGTAACTGGTGAAGTACATCTTCCCGAGGGCGTTGAAATGGTTATGCCTGGTGACAACCTTTCAGTAACAGTAAAACTGATTGCTCCTATCGCTATGCAGAAAAACCTTCGCTTCGCTATCCGTGAAGGAGGTCGTACCGTAGGTGCAGGTCAGGTAACTGAAATTCTTGACTAAACTCAACACAATCAGAGATAAAGGTATTCCCTTAATATTCGGGATACCTTTATTTCTGCCATATTAAATAAACAAAAGGCGGAGATTATCTCTGTTAGAGAAAACTCAAACGGGTGTAGCTCAATTGGTAGAGTAGCGGTCTCCAAAACCGTTGGTTGGGAGTTCGAGTCTCTCCACCCGTGCAACAAAAATAACTGGTTAAATGGCAAAGACAAAAATTCAGGACTATATCAACGAGAGTTACGACGAGTTGATCAACAAAACTTCCTGGCCTACCTGGAGCGAACTTCAGAATAGTGCAGTTGTAGTATCCATCGCTTCCCTTATAATCGCGTTCGTCGTTTATCTGATGGATATGTCTTTCCAAACTGTTTTAGAACGATTCTACCAGCTGTTCTAATTCAGAGACCAACTTTCTCTACTTTTTTAATATCAGTTATTTGATATTTAATCTTATCAACTACGGCATTTCTGTATGGGCGATCAAGTCAAAAAGTGGTACGTAATCCGGGCCATCAGCGGTAATGAGAAAAAGGTAAAACTTTATCTCGAGAATGAGATCAGCCGTCTTGGCCTGACCGATTATGTTTCGCAGGTACTTATTCCTACAGAGAAGATTTATCAGGTTCGTAAAGGTAAGAAGATCAGCAAGGAACGGAACTATCTTCCGGGATATGTGCTGATTGAAGCTCTTTTAACTGGTGAAATTCCCCACATTATTAAAAATGTACCGGGAGTTTTAGGCTTTTTGGGATCGCAGGGAGAACCCGTTCCTTTGCGTCCTGCCGAAGTAAATCGCATATTGGGTAAAGTTGACGAGTTAACCGAACAGGGCGAAGAAGTCAGTGTTCCTTTTATCGTTGGCGAAACCGTTACAGTAATTGACGGACCTTTCAACAGTTTCACCGGAATAATCGAAGAGATTAACGAGGAGAAGAAAAAGTTGAAAGTTATGGTTAAGATTTTTGGCCGTAAAACTCCGCTTGAACTGGGCTTTATGCAGGTAGAGAAGGACTAACGGGAAAGTGTAGTCAATTAACTCACTAAGTTTACACATCAAATGGCAAAAGAAGTAAGCGGTTTAATTAAACTGCAGATAAAGGGTGGAGCGGCCAATCCGTCTCCTCCTGTAGGGCCTGCATTGGGATCCAAGGGTGTGAACATCATGGAGTTTTGCAAACAGTTTAATGCACGTACGCAAGACCAGGCGGGTAAAATTCTGCCGGTTATTATTACTGTTTACAAAGACAAATCCTTTGATTTCATCATCAAGACCCCGCCTGTTGCAGTTCAGTTGTTAGAGGCTACCAAACTAAAAAGCGGATCTGCCGAGCCCAATCGTAAGAAAGTGGCTTCGGTTACCTGGGAACAGGTACAACAGATTGCTGAGATTAAAATGGTTGACATGAATGCGTTTACCATTGAATCGGCAATGCGCATGGTAGCCGGAACAGCAAGGAGCATGGGAATTACCGTTTCGGGAACCCCTCCGTTTGCTATAGACTGAAAATTGTAACACTGCGGAAGCAGGGTTTACTTTTGAATAAACAAAATTTTAACAAGGCGCGAAATGGCTAAATTAACAAAAAAAAGGAAAGAGGCTCTGGCAAAGTTTGATAAGAACGCTACCTTCACCCTGAATGAAGCCATAAAAATCGTTAAGCAGACCTCGAACACCAAGTTCGACAGCTCAGTGGACATTGATGTCCGCCTAGGAGTTGACCCCCGCAAAGCCAATCAGATGGTTAGGGGTACAGTTATGCTTCCGCATGGTACAGGTAAAACCGTAAGGGTACTTGTACTTTGTACTCCCGATAAGGAAGAAGAAGCTAAAGCTGCCGGTGCTGATTTTTATGGACTGGATGAGTTTATCCAGAAAATCAAAGAAGGATGGACAGATGTTGACGTAATTATCACCATGCCCAGTGTAATGCCCAAAGTAGGTGCTCTTGGAAAAATCCTTGGCCCTCGTGGACTTATGCCGAATCCTAAAACCGGTACAGTTACCATGGAGGTAGGAAAAGCAGTTCAGGAAGCTAAAGCTGGTAAGATTGATTTCAAGGTTGACAAATACGGAATCATTCATGCCGCTATCGGAAAAACCTCATTTGACGATGAGAAACTTGCCGAAAATGCAAAAGAACTTCTCAACACCATCATCAAACTGAAACCTTCAGCTGCCAAAGGTACTTACATGAAATCACTTTTCATGTCGAGCACTATGGGCCCGGGTATCCGTGTTGATCAAAAATCAATCACAGCATAAGTTAATTTGTGGAACTTTCCTCGTAAACAAAAAATATCATGAGAAAAGAAGAGAAAAGTCAACTTATCGACACCCTGACCGAGCAGTTAAGTAACTACAACAATATCTATATTACTGATATCTCTGACCTCAACGTTGAAGTAACCAGTAAATTGAGAAGGTTGTGTTTCAAGAAGGATGTTAAGTTGATCGTAGTAAAGAACACATTGTTGCGTAAAGCGATGGAGCGGACCGACAAGGACTTCTCGGCACTTTACGGCTCACTTAAGGGAGCGACTTCCATCATGTTGTCGGAAGTAAACAATGAGCCTGCAAAGCTGATCAAAGAGTTCAGAAAAACCAGTGCAAAACCCATTCTTAAGGGTGCATATGTAGAGGAAATGTCCTTTATCGGTGATCAGAACCTTGACGCTCTTGTAAGCATCAAGTCGAAAAATGAACTTATTGCTGATATTATTCTGGCACTTAAATCACCCGCAATCAATGTTGTTTCAGCACTGCAGTCAGGTGGCCACAAACTCAGCGGAGTTCTCAAAACTCTTTCAGAGAGATAATCTATCTTCATTAAGAAGAAACCCACGATCAAAACCAAATTTCAAATTTCTTTGTAAAACAATTTAAACAACAATAAAAATGGCAGACTTAAAAGCTTTTGCAGAACAACTGGTTAACCTGACCGTTAAAGAAGTTAACGAACTTGCCCAGATTCTCAAAGACGAGTATGGAATCGAGCCCGCAGCCGCAGCTCCTGTAATGATTGCTGGTGGCGCTGGTGCAGGCGAAGCCGCTGCAGTAGAAGAAAAAACTCAGTTTGACGTAATCCTTAAATCAGCTGGTCAGGCTAAACTGGCAGTTGTTAAGCTTGTAAAAGAGCTTACCAGCCTTGGTCTGAAAGAAGCCAAAGAGCTCGTTGATGCAGCTCCCAAAGCGCTGAAAGAAGGCGTTACCAAAGACGAAGCCGAAGCATTGAAAAAACAACTTGAAGAAGCTGGTGCAGAGGTTGAAGTAAAATAAGTAAATGCAGCTATTTTGCAATTATACATGCAGATTCTGTACCCCCGCGTATGCGTAGGTGCAGAGTCTGCTGTTTCCCGATTATAATGGTCGGGATTAATTGTTTAATTTATTCATAGTTTTTTTACTTTAAAATTTTACGACCTTGGCTTCAAAACAAATTGAAAGAATAAGCTTCGCAACTTCTAAAATTCAAGCCGAATATCCTGATTTTCTTGATATCCAGATCAAGTCATTTCAGGATTTTTTCCAGTTGGAAACCAATCCTGAAAACCGGACATCTGAAGGCTTGTTTAAAGTTTTTGCCGAAAACTTCCCCATCACCGATGCGAGAAACAACTTTGTTCTGGAGTTTCTCGACTATTTTATTGATCCTCCCAGATATTCTATCGAGGAGTGTATCGAAAGGGGTTTGACCTATAGCGTTCCCCTAAAGGCCAAGCTTAAATTGTACTGCACCGACCCGGAGCATGAGGATTTTGAAACCATCATCCAGGATGTTTATCTTGGAATGATTCCTTACATGACTCCCAAAGGCACATTTGTGATAAATGGTGCCGAAAGAGTGGTGGTGTCGCAGTTGCACAGGTCTCCCGGCGTTTTCTTCGGTACCAGCTACCATGCCAATGGTTCGCAGCTGTTTTCAGCCCGAATTATTCCTTTTAAAGGTTCATGGATGGAGTTTACCACCGACATCAACAATGTGATGTACGCCTACATTGACCGTAAAAAGAAATTACCTGTTACCACTTTGCTGCGTGCTATTGGTTATGAAACCGATAAGGATATCCTCGAAATCTTTAATCTTGCAGAAGAAGTAAAAGTTTCAAAAGCGGGATTAAAAAAAGTAGTAGGTTCCAGACTTGCAGCCAGGGTGCTAAAAAACTGGATTGAAGATTTTGTTGATGAGGATACCGGTGAGGTTGTTTCCATCGAACGTACCGAGGTTATTATTGACCGCGAAACCGTTCTGGAAAATCACCACATTGACCTTATTGTAGAATCAGGAGCCAAGACTGTTCTTCTGCATAAAGAAGACCCTGATAATATTGACTATTCCATTATTTTTAACACGTTACAAAAGGATACAGCCAACTCTGAAAAAGAGGCTGTTGAGTTTATATACAGGCAGCTGCGTAATGCCGAGCCACCCGATGAGGAAACTGCACGCGGTATAATTGAGAAACTTTTCTTCTCCGACAAACGTTACGATCTGGGAGATGTAGGTCGTTACAGGATCAACAAAAAACTTGATCTTGAAACCTCTCTCGAAACCAGGGTTCTTACCAAAGAGGACATCATCTCGATTATCAAATATCTTATCGGTTTGATTAACCTGCGTACCGAGGTTGACGATATCGACCACCTGAGTAACCGTCGTATCAGAACGGTTGGTGAGCAGTTGTACAATCAGTTTGGAGTTGGACTTGCCCGTATGGCAAGAACTATCCGTGAAAGAATGAATGTGAGGGACAACGAGGTGTTTACACCTACTGACCTGATCAATGCCAAAACTCTTTCATCAGTAATCAACTCATTCTTTGGTACCAATCAGCTGTCACAGTTTATGGATCAGACCAATCCATTGGCTGAACTTACCCACAAACGCAGGGTTTCTGCTTTGGGACCCGGTGGTTTGTCACGCGAACGTGCAGGATTTGAAGTCCGTGACGTTCACTACACCCACTACGGTCGTTTGTGTACCATTGAAACACCTGAAGGACCAAATATCGGGCTTATTTCTTCGCTTTGCGTTTATGCTAAAATCAATCGCCTTGGTTTCATCGAAACGCCTTATAAAAAGGTAGTTGATGGTAAAGTTGATCTGAATGAGGCACCGGTTTATCTCAGTGCTGAAGAAGAAGAGAACAAGATCATTGCACAGGCCACCACACCTATGGATGACAAGGGACACTTTATTCACGACAGAATAAAAGTTCGTTACCTCGCCGACTACCCCATAGTTGAGAAAGAGCAGGTTGACCTTATTGATATTGCTCCGAACCAGATTGCATCCATTGCTGCATCACTTATTCCGTTCCTTGAGCACGACGATGCCAACCGTGCACTTATGGGATCGAACATGATGCGTCAGGCTGTTCCATTGCTAAATCCTGAAGCTCCTATAGTAGGAACAGGAATTGAGCGCAGTGTTGCTCTCGATAGCCGTGTTTTGGTTACAGCAGAAGCCGACGGACTTGTGGAGTATGTAGATGCCCGCGAGATTGTTATTCGTCATACCAGACTTGAAGACGAAAAACTTGTAAGCTTTGAT
>JANJXJ010000033.1 GCA_024709105.1 Lentimicrobium sp.
GTCAACATTGACGAGAGAGCTTTGTGCTTCTAATGAACTTTAGTAATAAATTGAAACTTTGTGCTTCGAAACCCGTACGAACGCCAAGCGCAAAACCGTTAAGCACAAGTAATATGAAAAAATATAAGACACAAGATTTTGTCCTGACATTTTTATTATTAGGACTGTTCCTGACAGCTTGTTCCGACAAGAAAAGTAATGTTTCGGACAACTCTGACAAGCCTGAAAGCTTCACTGACTTTTACCAGAAATTCACAACTGACTCTTTGTTCCAGCTTGACAGAGTTGAATTTCCGGTTCATGGTCGCTACATGGACAATGAAATAGCAGGAACAACTGAAAGTGACAGTACCACCTGGACAAGACAGAATTGGATAATTATTCGTGCTATAAAAAAAGAAGATTTGAGCAATCTTAGAATTTCGAAAAGCATTTCAGACAGTATAGCAATTATAAAGACAGAAGGAATTGACTTCAACTTTACTTTTGAAGAGACTTATAAAAGAAAGAACGGGAAATGGTATTTAACAAACCTGACAGATTTGTCTTTATAGAATTACCTGTGCCCAGTCGAGTAGACAGCTCCGCCAGAACTTAGTTGCCAAAGTTCACCTTTCACACCAATGTAGTTAAGCGTCACCTGGAAAGCGGAGGTTGCTTGTCTTGGGAGCGCGCAGCGATAACGAGAGAGGTCGGAGGTCAGAGATCTGATCCCGATGGCCTTTAGATTTGCAAACTTTATTAACAACAATTTACTATCGGAACGGAGGTCAGAGGTCGCTTGTCTCGGCAGGGCGCAGCGATAACGAGAGTGATCGGAGGGCAGAGATCGCTTGTCTCGGGAGCGCGCAGCGATAACGAGAGAGGTCGGAAGTCAGAGATCAGAAATCGGAGCCCCAAATCCGTAATCCAATACCGATAGCCATCGGTACTAAAATCCGCAATCCAATCCCCAATCCCTATCTTTTCATAGTTTCTGCCAGATGCAGCACCCTGAAACCTTTTTCAAAATCTTCCCAGCGCATGTTTGCCGGGCAGGTGATCAGGCGGGTTTCGCCGGGTTGCATATCAAAAAAGTTATCTGAGAACAGCACATCGCTGTTGTCGCTGATAAGCATCAGGTTTTTGCAGAGTTTTTGGGTGGTGATTTCTATTACAAAATGATCGCCTTTATCGCTGATGCGGGTTTTTATACCGGGGTCGGGCAGCTTCAGGTCTTTGGGTTTGGCAAAATAGGCAAACTCCTGGTCAATCTCACGGGTACCTTCCAAAAGGGTGGCGGTGAGGAAAACCTTGTTTTCGGAATAGTTCAGCGGCAGGTCTTTCAGATCAATGCTGCAGAGCAAGGCCGAACCATTGGCGGGTAAAGTAACCTTGTAAGGCCTGTTCCACAAGGAGTTGCCGCTGAAATCGGCTAAGTTGAGGCGCAGCAAGGCAGCTGTTTTTTTATCGGTATCAGAAACTCCGAACACCTGCAGTTTGCCGTTTTCGATTACCACCTGTATCATCTGATTTTTGAGCGCCTCTTTGGCGAAATAATGCAGGGCTTTCCATCTGCCGTAATAATCAATGCCCGACCAGGAGGCCACCGGCCACACATCGTTCAGCTGCCAGTAGAGCGAACCCATGCAGTAAGGCATATCTGCGCGGTGGGTTTTCAGAGCCATTTTTATGGCATCGGCCTGAAGCAGCTGTCCCACATAGAGCAGATGCTCAAAGTTTTCGGGAATCTGATAATCCTGTTCCATATACTGCCTGATGCGCAGGTTGCCAATGCCGCTGCGCTGATGCGAAGCCATAACGGGCGATTCAATGTTCCAGTCTTCGGGCAGGGTATACTTTTTAACGCTGTTGAACTCAGGGAACGACTGAAATCCGTATTCGCTCATAAAGCGGGCGCGGTATTTCCTGAAATCGCTGAAGGGGTGTTGTCCGTGCCAAACGCCCCAATAGTGCATATCGCCGGAGTTGCTTTCGTAACCCGACAGCTTGCCCATGCCCGCCGAAGGGGAGGAATGCCAGTACGGCTGATGATCGGTAAGCTGATCTACCACCTTTGGCAGAATGTGGTGAAAGAGCGTATCGTAGGCTTTCCAGATGGTTTCGCGCTGTGCGGCATTGTATTCCTGCTTCCAGCCCCAGCCGCGGTCTTCGTGCCCCTGCGCCCAGGCTACTTCAATTTCGTTGTTGCCGCACCACAGGGCGATGCAGGCATGGTTGCGCAGCCGCTTCACATTGTCTTCGGCTTCGCGGCGGGCGCTGTTCAAAAAGTCATCGTCGCCGGGATACATGCTGCAGGCATACATAAAGTCCTGCCAGATCATAATTCCGTATTTGTCGCACAGATCGTAAAACAGGTCTTCCTCGTAAACACCACCGCCCCATACGCGCAGCATATTCATGTTGGCATCGGCGGCCGATTTAACAATAAACTCATAGGTTTCGGGCGAAACGCGCGGCAGAAAAACATCGTTGGGGATGTAATTCGCACCTTTGGCAAAAACCGGCCGGCCGTTTACCTCAAAATAGAAACTCTCTCCCCCACCCTTTGCATCGGGCTTGCGGATGAGTTTGATGGTTCTCAGGCCAATGTTTTCGGTTTCGGTACTCAGCACGGCATCTCCCCGGCTTAGGCTGGCTGTGATGCTGTACAAATGCTGTTTCCCCAGTCCGTTGGGCCACCAGAGCTCAGGGGAGGAAATTTTAAAGTCAATGTTTTGAAGTGAGGTTTCTGTGGTGATGTTTACGGTTTTCGAAACCGCTGGTTTGCCATTAACCATAACATTCAGCACATAACTGCCGGGGGTGGTTGCCTCGGTTTCAATTACAGCCTCGAGTGATGCTTCTTTGGTTGTAATCCCCTTTTGCCTGATGTGCAGCGACGAAATGCGGCCATTGCTGAAACCATGCAGATAGGCAGGACGCCATACTCCCGAACTTACCAGGCGCGGCCCCCAGTCCCAGCCAAAATGGTAACCGGCTTTGCGCGTAAAAATGCTCACCTGATTGGTGCCCATACCTCCCAGCTTTGACTGATCGTTGGAAGCCGGCAGCGGATAACCGAACTTTTCCTGCAATGCCATGCCTTTGATTACCGGAGAAGTAAAATATATGCGCAACTGATTGTTGCCGGATTTCAGAAAAGGTTTGACATCCACCCGCCAGGTAACAAACATATTGTCAGCTGACAGAATTTTATTTTCGTTGAGAAAAACCTCGGCATGAGTATCCAGCCCTTCAAAAACCAGATGTATGTTTTCGGAACTCAGCAGTGCTTCCGAAGCGGTAAATTGGGTACGGTACTCCCAGTTAACCTTGTCAATCCACTGCTGATCAAGCTCGTTGAGGCGGTAAAAAGGATCCTGAATTTTGCCGGCAGCCAGCAAATCGGTATGCACTACTCCGGGAACAGCCGCCGGCATCCAGTTTAATGTTCCGGCCTGCCTGAACTCCCAGTTTTTATCCAATTGCAATAAATGGGAAGCGGAACCTTGTCCCACCAGAATTTGCTGTATCATAACTACAAAAACAAGGATGAACCATCTTAACTTCATACTCCGGGTTTTTAAATTTTTTAATGAAGCGAAAATAACGAGTTTTTTCATTCAAAAAAACAGGAACCGGAAAATGCTGTTCCGGGTAGCTGACAAACAAACCATTTAACCATGACATTTGTAACATCAATTTTGTACAGCATTGATTTTCATCGCTTTACAACATCAAAAAAAAATCACCACAGGGTAAATGCAGCGGCTGGGGTTATGCACTTACAAACGTATTAAAATGCATACTATTTTAGGGGCAAAATTTAAAAAGAATGCCTCTGACTGCAAAGTTTACTGATTACCGACATTTTTGGGTTTATTTACCAGGCCTTTTGTTGTTTTTTATTCTGCTGAACGGGGCCATACAGAGCTTTGGGCAGGATCAGAACATCGAACTTATGCCTGCGCTCAGGGGCACCGAACTGCCCGAAATTGACATCAACAGCATTGCTCAGGATAGCGCCGGATTTTTGTGGATAGGCACCTGGAAAGGATTATACAGGTACGATGGCCGCGAAGTAATCAACTATTCGCTGCATATGAACAACAAGATTGGCCGGAAAATCAGCAGCCTGTTTCTCGATTCGGAAGGGATGTTGTGGATAGGAACTTACAGCGAAGGTTTGTTTGTTTACAACACATACAATCAGCACATTACTGAATACAAGGAAATCAACGGAACCAAACTGAGCAACATCATCAGGATAAATGAAGCTTCCGGCAAACGGATTATGGTTGCCTCGTACGATGGCATTTTTATATATAATTATGCTGAAAAGGGATTTGAAACAGCCACCCTTTCGCACAACGCCAAAGCAGGCAACATCAGGCTTACCTTAGCTTATGAAGATGTAAACGGCAACTTCTGGGCAGGCTCTGACCAGGGTATTTTACGTTTGGAAAAAGGTAAATCCACTCTGATACACACAGGTTTGCATCCCGGCATTTACATTCACAAAATTACGGAGCTCACCAATGGCTGGCTGCTGGTGTCGAGTTTGAAGGGCAACGACCTGTTTGAGGTGATCAACGGCAATCTGCGCCCCCTTAAAGAGTTGCCGCTGGCCAATGCACTCAGGCAATTTCAAAGAGAATCGAACACTGCCGCCATATTGCGCAGCACGCCCGGGCAGCTATGGATAGGCACCCACAACGGCCTGATTATTTTTGACATCAAATCGGGTCAGTTGATTTCATCACCGGCATTTGTTGACATTCCAATAAGCGACCTGCCACATATTGAATCCATTTACGAAGACCGGCAGGGCATTGTGTGGGTGGGCACCAGCAGGGGGCTGTTTAAGTATGACCGCAACCGAAAGCCATTTTATATGATGTCGGCAGGCAAAAATTCAGCCGAAATCATGGCTATGGCCCGCCACAACAAAAATGCCATCTGGGCCGGCACACGCGGGCAGGGCATCATACTCCTGAATCTTGGGCCCGAAGGCGGCTCTGCCTCACAGAAATTGCTTACTTTTAATAATGAAAGCATCAATGCCCTGGTAAAAGAAGATATTTTCAGTCTCGAAAGCGGGCTTGAAGGCGATTTGTGGATCAGCACCAAAGGCAGGGGCATAGTTCATGTAAAAAACTTCAGCGAACAGGCTTCGGTGATAGTTGGGGGAACCACCGTGCTGCACAACGAAGCCAATGGCTCGCCCGACAACCATGTGATGAATATTTACCGCGACAGCCGCGGCATTGTGTGGGGAGGAACCTGGTCGAACGGACTGATATACTATTCTCCTGAAGAACAAAAATTTCTGAGGATAAAAGGCAAACTGGCCCATGAACTGAAAAAATACCCCATTGTTAAAATTGCTGAAACCGGCCCCAACAAATATTATCTGGGTACCCGTGGCAACGGACTGCTCAGGGTTGAAATGAACAACACCAACGATTCTCTGATCAGGATTGAGCGCTTCATCAACAATCCCGGCGACAGCACATCCATTGGCAATAACTTCATAAGCGATATGGTGATAATGCCCGGCAACGATTTGTGGCTGGCCACCGAGTTTGGATTGTCGGTACTGCGAAACAATTCGGGCAAATTCATCAACTACGGAACCCACCGCGAATTTCCGAGCCCGGTAATACAATCCATCATCCCGGTTTCAGGCAACGAACTTTGGATTTCATCAGAGAACGGACTGGCGAAGATTCTTACTGAAAAAGGTTTGCCACAGCTGATAAGAAGTTACAACAAATTCGATGGCCTGAACATTTCGTTTTTTAACACCAGTTGCGCCATCAAAGCCGAAAACGGGCATGTGTATTTCGGAGGAAAAGAAGGCATTTGCCATTTTAATCCAGTACAGATTACCGATTCGCGCAACATGCCTGCTGCCTTAATAACACAGATGAGGCTGTTTAATGAAATGGTAACCTCGGGGCTGGAGTACGACGGCAGAATACTGCTCGAAAAATCAATCTGGGCAACAGAAACGGTGAAACTTAAATATTATCAGAACACGCTTTCATTTTCCTTTTCGGGAATGGATTTCAGTGTGCCCGAGAAAATCACCTACGCCTATAAATTAGAAGGCCTCGACAACAGCTGGACTTACACCCACTGGCCCGAGTGCCATTATCCGCGGCTGAGACACGGCAAATACACCTTATTGGTACGTTGCTCAAACAGCGATGGATTGTGGAGCGAAAATACCACCCGCCTGCAGATAGTAATCCTGCCGCCCTGGTGGTTCAGCAGACTGGCATATTTTATTTATGTGCTGATTTTCCTTTCGCTGATTTACGCAGGTTATCGCCTGGTAAGATACAGGCACAGGCTGAAAATAGAAAAGCTGGAAAGAGATCAGGAGGTGGAGCTGAGCGAAATGAGGATGCGCTTTTACACAAACATCTCGCATGAATTCAGAACACCGCTTACCATTATTATGGGGCTTACCGGAAGGCTGAGAGGCAACGATGACCCTGAAAAGCGCGAAGATTTTTACGAAAAAATTGACCGCAACGCCCGCATTCTGCTCCGCCTGATCACCGACCTGATGGATTTAAGAAAAGTGGAGAAAGAGGAAATCCGCCTGAAGCGCGAAACCCTTAACCCTTCAAAATTCTTTATGCAGACCTGCGAAAACTTCGCGTATCTGTTCCCTACCAAGGGCATTGAATTTTCAGTAACCGACAAGGTACCCGAAGGCCACAGCATTTATGCAGACCCCGGCCGCCTCGAATCTGTGGTATACAACCTGCTTTCAAATGCCTTTAAATTCACCCCGCACGGCGGAAAAGTAAACTGTTCGGTTGATCTGGTTCAAAAAACCGAACGCAGGGAAGGTGATTCTTTCTGGAAAAAAATCAAAACCACACCAACCACTTACCTTTCCTTTACAGTGCATGATACCGGCATTGGCATGACCCGGGCACAGCTGCGAACCATTTTCGACAAATACAATAAAAACAGACATTACGACACCACCGAAAACAATCAGTCGAGTTATGGCATTGGCCTGGTGTTTACCCGTTCGCTCATCGAACTGCATGGCGGAACCATAGAAGTGGAGAGCGACAAAGGCAAAGGAAGCACCTTTACAGTTTTGCTTCCGCTAAAGGACAGCGCAGCGCAGGGCGAAACCGACGAAAGCAGGGCATTTGCTGAAACAAAAATCATCAGCGGAAGCATACCTGGCGACAGTGCCAGCCTGAAGCCCGAAGAGAGTACCGGCGATGAAAAGATCATACTGGTAATTGACGACAATGTTGAAGTACGCGACCTGCTGAAAGAAGTGCTTACACCCGCTTACCGCATTGTTGAGGCTGTTGATGGCAACGATGGCTGGAACAAAACCTGCGAACTGCTGCCCGACCTGGTGATCAGCGATGTGATTATGCCCGGCATGGATGGTTATACCCTTTGCGAAAAGCTCAAGACCTCAGCCATGACCAATCACATACCTGTGATACTCCTTACGGCACTGCCTTCAAGCGAAGACAGAATACGCGGCCTCAAACACGGCGCCGATTCCTATATCCCCAAACCATTTGAACTTGAGCATCTGGTAGTCAGAATCCAGAAACTCATCAGCTCCAGAATTATACTCAAGGACAAATACATGAAGGACTTTTTGCTGAGGCCTGAAAAAAGTTCAGAAAACGAGGTAAATCCTTCGGTAGAATATATAGGTAAGATCAAAAAACTGATAGAGCAGAACATTATCAATTCTGAATATGATGTCTCTGACTTATGCAGGGATCTGGGAACCAGCCGTATGCAGTTGTACCGCAAGCTCAAGGCCACAGTGGGATATTCGGCCAACGAGCTGATACGAAAGGTAAGGCTCTACAAAGCTGCCGAACTGCTGCTGAGAGGCGATCTGAACATAGCCCAGGTTACTTACGAAGTAGGTTTCAGCGACCTTCAGTACTTCAGAAAATGTTTCAAGGAAGAGTTTGAAATGACTCCTTCGCAATATATCAAGGCAAATTCAAAAGAAGGAGAACCCGACTACGACAAAGTTGACCCTTTTGAACAGGAGAACCCGGCCGAATAACACCCGGCAAAAAGCAAGTGCTTTGTTCCGGCAGGTACTTGCATCAAAGCACCATGTCAGATGTATCAGATCCTTTAAAGAAATGGTACGGGAATAAAAAAGATTTTTGATCCCTCAACGCCAAGTATCTGACAAACAATACAATAAGCTTCAGGAATGTAAAAAATTACACAGGCGGTAATAAATGACATTCCTATTTGATATAAATATCATCGGTGAAGCAGGTTAGTAGAATGTAGTTTTACCCTGCACTTAAACAAGTGTATTCCGGAGCCTGCCTGATTAAAAATGGCACATATAATAAGGTGTGATCCGGAATGAAAGGCTAACTAACCAAACATTAACAAAACATTAGCAAAAAGATTATGAGAAAACTGAATCTATTGCTGGTATTTATGCTGCTCACAGTCATGCAGGTACTGGCACAACGCACCATCACGGGTACAGTAACCGGCAAGGATGATGGCCAAGGCATTCCCGGGGTTTCCGTAAGTATAAAAGGAACCACCCAGGGTACCACCACCGACATCAACGGAAAATACAGTCTGTCTGTACCGGGCGAAACCAGTGTACTGGTTTATTCATTTGTGGGAATGAAAAAAGTGGAGTTTCCGGTTCCGGCTTCCGGGGTCCTTAACGTTGTTATGGAGTCAGAAGCCATTGACGTAGAAGGCGTTGTTGTGGTTGGATATGGTGTGATGCGCAAAAGTGATGTTACCGGCAGTGTGGGCAAGGTTAATGTGGAAGAGCTGAAAAAAGTAACCACTATTGATGCAGCACAGGCCTTGCAGGGAAGAGTTTCGGGGGTAAATGTCATCTCCAACTCAGGTAACCCCGGATCAGGAGTAAAAATCCGCGTGCGTGGTGTAGGAACCATCAACAACTCTGACCCTTTGTTTGTAGTTGACGGGTTCCCGATGAGCGACATGAGCCATATTGCTCCCGGCGATATCGAAAGCCTCGAAGTACTTAAAGATGCTTCGGCAACAGCCATTTACGGATCCCGTGGTGCCAATGGTGTTATTCTTGTGAAAACCCGTACCGGTTCAAAATCAAAAAAGTTTGAAGTACAGGCCAATGTTCAGACGGGTATTTCGCAGGTTGGCCGCCAGCTCGAACTTGCCGATGCAGTTCAGTTTGCACAGGCACGCAAAACCATCGGACTGAACGATGAAATTATTGATTACGTGCTGGAACAGTATGAAGCCGGCAACTACCTGAAAGGCACCGACTGGCAGAAAGAAATTTACCGTCAGGGAGTTAATACCCGCTACAATGTAAGCGTGCTGGGTAATTCAGAAGGTTATTCGTACGATCATGGATTTACCTATTCAAACGAAGAAGGTATTGTAAAAGGCACTTACTTAGACAAACTTACCTTCCGTTCAAACAACAATATGAAGCTGACCGAAAAAGTAAATCTCGGCCTCAACTTCAATTTTGTACACTACGAAAGGCCCGGTGAAAGAACTGACTATTATAGTGGTACTATCCCCGGAGCGCTGCGTTCCGACCCCATCTCAGCAGCGTGGGACAATTACACCAATTTCTATGGTGAGGTGTATTACTCACAGGCAGCCACCAACCCCGCTTTGTCAATTTACCTTTCAGGGAAAGACAAATACAAAGGCAACCGGGCTATGGGAAATGCATTTCTGCAGATTGACGACCTCTTTACCAAAGGGCTTTCATTCAGATCACAGGCTGGCGTACAGCTCGATTTTGATGATCAGAAATCATACAGCCCCAAATATTTTATCACTCCTACTCAAAAGAACGACGACGCTTCATTGTATCAAAGGCGCCCTTACGGATTTAACTGGGTAAATACCAATTATTTCTCATATAACAAAAGTGTAAGCAAACTCAACATCAATGCTACTTTGGGTTCCGAATTACAGGCCAGCCGCTGGACAGATATCTGGGCAAGAGGTTACGATGTTCCTGAAAACGCAGATCTGCAGTACCTCGGAGCACATAAAGATGCTATAAAGTTTGCCCTTGGCGGCGGATCATCCGAAAACAGGATTGCTTCCTCATTCTTCCGTGGCAACTTCTCATGGGACAACAAATACGTTTTCACAGGAACCATGCGTGTTGACGGCAGTTCGAAGTTTACTCCCGAAAAACGCTGGGGATATTTTCCTTCAGTAGCTGCAAGCTGGAATATTCATAACGAGGAATTTATGACTGCCCTCAGCGATGTACTGCCTTCACTTAAACTGCGTGCAGGCTGGGGTGTTGTTGGAAACCAGGGAAGTGCCGGCAACTTCGACTATGTATCCAGTGTAAACGGTGGTTATGTTTATGCACTCAACGGGTTGCCCATTGAAGGCGCTGTTCAGCTGCAACTGGCCAACAGAGAGCTTTCATGGGAAAGTGCTGAGCAAATCAACGTTGGAGTTGACTTTGAACTGTTCAACAGTCAGTTGACCGGAACCATGGACTACTTTATCCGCAACACAAAGGATATGATTCTTCAGCGTCCGATTCCACTGTATGCAGGTAAGAGAAAACCTGCTGTAAACGCCGGTACCATGCAGAACAGAGGACTTGAATTTGCCCTCAACTATGCACAGAGGTCAAAAGACTTCAAATATGATGTTGGCTTCAACCTTACCTTTATCAAAAATGAAATCACCAGTCTGGCAGGTGGCGATCCAATCAGAGGCGGGTCAGCCGGCCGCGTTGGAAGCACAACCAGAACCGAAGTTGGAAGAGAAATTGCTTACTTCTACGGATATGAAACTGCAGGCATTTTCAAAACTCAGGAACAGTTGGATGCTCATGCCATTGACGGAACTCCCATTCAGCCCAATGCAGGCCTCGGTGATGTTATTTTCAAAGACCTGAACGGTGACGGCAAAATTACAGAGCTTGACATGACTTATCTCGGAAGTGCAAGCCCCGATTTTACAGGTGGTTTCAACCTGAACATGTCATACAAGGGTTTTGATATGGTGATGTTTATTTATGGCTCTTTTGGCAATGAAATCATCAACTCAATGTATCAGACACTTTACAGCACCAAAATGTTTGAAACCAACATCAGCAAGGATATGGCTCTGAACCACTGGTCACCCGAGAATCCAAACTCAGATGTACCCCGCCTGGATGCTGCCGACCTGAATAAAAATGCAGAAAACTTCTCTGACCTTTATGTAGAGGATGGTTCTTACCTCAGGCTGAAAAACCTGCAGTTTGGTTATACCATGCCCGCAAAAATCACTCAAAAGATTCAGGTAAAAAGTATGAGGGTTTATGCTTCGTTCGACAATCTGATTACCTTAACCAAATACACAGGTCTTGATCCTGAATTGTTTGGCTTGTATGGAAATCCTTTCTACTACGGTGTTGACCTGGTAAATTACCCCCAGCCCCGCATGTATTCAATCGGACTTAACATTTCACTCTAAAAGCAACCCAAAGGATTAAAATGGCACGAATGACAGGAAGATTACAATTAATTTCCGGTTCAGCTCAGAAAAAATCCGAAAACAAAAAAACAACGAAGATGAAAAAGACAATAAATATATTCATAGCAGCTTTGCTCGTTTTTGCACTATCGGGCTGCGAGAAATTCCTGGACTTAGACCCCCAGGGCTCTGAAAACAGCGGAAATTTCTTTAATAACAAAGAGAACGGAACCCGCGCCATCATAGGCATTTATGACATGCTTCAACTCGACGAGGGTGCAGGTCCTGATGGTCAGTGGATGGGACATCACCACGATTTCTTTATGGGCGACATCCGCTCAGACGATTCCGAAAAAGGCAGCAACGACGGAGACTATGGTGCCATGTGGGAAATGCTTGAGTTTACCATGACCCCGCAGATTGGCTTTTCCAGCGATTTCTGGATTCATGGATACTGGGGAGTTTCGCGTGCCAATTATGCACTTGACAACCTGCCCGACGTAAGCTGGGATCCTGCAGTTCGCGACCGCCTCATTGGCGAAGCTTCTTTCCTCAGAGCTTATTTTTACTGGTATCTGGTCAGACTTTACGGAGGAGTGCCCTTATTCACTTCTTCAGTTAATCCTTCCGATTTTGGAAAAGTACAACGTGCCAGCCTGAACGAATGTTATGCGCTTATGGCTGAAGACCTTAAAAAAGCCATTGAACTCCTTCCTGAAAGAAGTGCTGTTCCCCTGGCTGAAACCGGCCGTGCTACCAAAGGAGCTGCCCGTTCGCTGCTTGCCAGAATTTACATGTATCAGATCGGAACCGATATTCAGAACACCACCGTTACCTGGCAGGATGTTTACGATCTTACCAATGATGTAATCACTTCAGGAGAATACCGCTTAGTGCCCAACTATGCCACCTTGTGGGAAATTGAAAACGAAAACAGCGAAGAATCTGTATTTGAAATTCAGTTTGGCGTTGGTGCCACCGATCAGGCTCCGGGCTCAATCGGAACCAACTGCTACAACTTCCAGGGCAACCGCAAGGACGACTCAGGCTGGGGATTCAACAACCCTACCCCCGACCTTTTTGAAGCCTACAATGCAGGTGTAACCAACGATCCACGCCAGTCATGCGTTTTCTACGGCGAAAAATTCAACAATGGAATTCTTTACGGTGAGAAGAAAAAATATGAGCGCAGCGAGCAGGGTTCAGACTGGCTGAACAGAAAAGCAGCATTACCCGAAAAACCCGCACAGGCAAAAGCTTCTGACCGCAACATTATTGTGATCCGTTATGCCGATGTTCTGCTTATGCATGCCGAAGCCGCTTATTATATTGGCAACATCGGCGAAGCACAGGACAAACTGAATCAGGTACGTGCAAGGGCGCGCAACAGCACCTACTGCATGGGTTATGCCGAAGGTAAAATGGATTACAGCGCTGCACCAGCTTCAGTAAACCTGCCCGACATCACATCTTCGGGAGAGCAATTGCTTCAGGCCATCTGGCATGAGCGCCGCCTTGAACTGGCTATGGAAGCCCTTCGTTTCTACGATCTGGTAAGAACCGGAAGGTATTTTGAAGTTATGGACAACGAAAAGAACCTGAGACGTGCTCCGGGTCAGGAATACGGTCTGGGTGACAAAGCCTACAAACAGTTCCCCAACCTGAAAGCCAACGGAATTGCTAAATCAATACTCGGGCCCAACGGACACCATGTTCCGCTGATGCCTATACCTCAAACTGAAGTACAGGCCTGGGGACTTGAGCAAAATCCTGGTTACTAACCTTACAACAGTTGCCTGACGCATCAAATCAGAGTTTTAATCAAAAAAAAGAACAATCATGAAAATAATATCCAGATTTATCCAGGTAGCAGCCATTCTGGCAGTGATATCGGGATGTAAAAAAGAAGAACCCTTCTCCAAGGACTACGACGTTAACCTGCCGGCAGCAACCCTTGCTTCGGTAAGCGATTCCAAACCTTTTGTCGGGGATACCATTACCCTGAACGGCGAAAACATGCTTACTCTGCAAAAAGTTTCTATCGGAGCCTACAACTTCCAGATTCTGGAGAAAACTGAAACTTCAGCCAAGGTAATTGTCCCCCGACTGATTGACGCAGGGCAGATTACCTTAACCAATGCCTATAAAAGAGAATTTGTGAGTGAAGTAATTCTTCAGCCGCAGTTCTACCCTACTGTTATTACATCATGGCCTGCTGAAATACAGAGAGGCAAAGCTTTCACCATCAAAGGAGAAAACATTGACCTGATCAAGGAAGTACGGGTAAATGGCAAAATCAGTTCGATTGTTGGCTCAGCAACTCCTACTCAGGCAAGTTATGCAACTGCCGGTATTGAGCTGGGTGAAACAGCAACCATAGTTGTAACGCCCAAAGCCGGAGAGAAACAAACTTCAGCAGCGCTTTCGGTAATCGCGCCGATCAACACCTACATTCCTCAGCAAACCATTATGTTGTGGGATTTTGAAACTCCTCCCGCAACCACCGAAGGATGGGGAGGCAGCCCGTTTACCGCTTCAAACGGACCTGGTTTCTTTGGCAAGGAATACAAAATTTCTTCACCTGCAGGTAACGGCTGGGACGGATGCTACATTCGTCTCACCAACGACAACGGCGGCCAGGGATTTGACCTTTCAGCTTTTGCCAAACCACACATTACCTTCTTAGTAAACACCTATGGTAAAAAAGGTTATGCCAACCCCGCCATCACCATTGGTGGCAGCGAGTCTGACAAACACTTTACCGGACAGGGCGGACAATACAGCGACAGCTACATGATTACCACCGAAGGCTGGGAATGGCGTTCATATGACCTGGAAGCCATGGGCTGGGCCGACATCAAAGGTAAACTCGACAAAGTGGATATGTGGTTCAGAGGTGGAAATGTTGGTTCAGGCGATGTATTTGAAATTGCCCTCGATCAGGTTATGATTACCGATGGTCCACTTACCCCGGGTCTTATCTGGGATGCCGAAGCTCCTGCCGGCGGCGATTTGCCCATCACCTTTAACGGAGGCACCGGGCTTACCGGCTACAGTCAGGGCGAAAAATATGCTTCTTACCTCTATACCGTAGGCAGCGACACCTGGGCATGGCTTGGAAATATCATGGCAGTAGGTAACCTTACCCTCGATCCTATGGCTTATTCAAATGGCATCTACATCAACTTCCTGGTTAATACCGGAGATACCGAAGGTTATGCAGGTATTCAGGTTGAACAGAACGGCAACAAGGCCGCCAATCAGAAACTTGATCCAGCTTACGGCGACAACTACAAGTTCAGGCCTACCAATGGAAAATGGGAATGGAGATCCATGAAATTTGATATTGCTTCCTGGGACAACTGGGGAGGAACCATTGGAGATATCAACCTGGCCGAACCATTCAACCTGAGTGTTTATGCCCGTGGCGGAAATATTGCCAGCGGCGTAAATGCACAACTGCACATGGATTACTTTATCTTTACCACTGTGCCACTGGATCCGACCCTGATTCCTGAATAGTTAACCCTGAGTTGGTTAACCAACAACCCCGGGAGATAAAAATCAAACCATTAAGCCCAGCACCATGCAAAACAACAGACTGCAAACTTCAATTATCTTCAACTGCATAAAGTTGATGGCAGCTGACGGCTTTTCCGGAATGATTATATTGTAAAATCCATAAAAGGGAAGCTTGACTGCTTCCCTTTTATTCATTTTTTTCATCAATGAGCAACCACCGACTGTTTACCACCCTGCTTCTGTTTATTTCAATGACTTTGGGCCTGCAATTATCTGCAGAAACCATTGTAATTGACAACTTTAACGATAATACCATAAGCCCTGAATGGCAGATAGAAGGAAGCACATTCGCCCTTTCTGCCGAAAACCAGGCCATGCGGGTAGACTATAACCGTACCTCGTCGAGCTGGGAATGGGATCAGTTTCATAAAATCATACTGCCCCAACCCGAACTGAGTCAGTTTCAGATTGAATTCCGGGTAAAAACCGATGTACAGTTTCAGATGAATGTAAAACCCGTTTACACCGACGGAAGCAGCGACTGGCTCACCAACAGCATACCGGTTACAGCCGATTATCAGCTGTTTACTTTTGGAGTTACTTCTGCCGGACAGAAAGTCCTTGAAACCATCTATATTTATTTCGACGGAGGCAGTACTGCTATAAAATCGGGCATCATCCACATTGATGAAATACTGATTCAAACCACCTCCAAAGCTATGCTTACCGAAGCTGTGACCAATGGAGAGTTGTTCTTACAATATGCTACCGAAGGCAGCAATGAAGGACAGTTTACCCCGGGCTCAAAAGTTGTTTTTCAGTCGGTGATAACCGGTGCAAAAGTGTTGCTCAGTAATGCTCAGGCAACACAGGAAGAGATTGATGCGAAGCTTTTTCAGGTAAACAATGCGAACATTGCACTGGAGTCAGCCAGGGTAAGATCTGAAAAACTTTCAGGATTAAGCCTTGCCTGCGAACAGGCCAGTTTTGAAACTCAAAACCTGTATTACAACCTGAGGCAAATTGCCAAACACAACACCTTGTTTGGGATGCAGGATGCTACAGGCTATGGTGTGGGCTGGTCGGGCGACAATTTCAGGTCGGATGTGGAGGATGTTTGCGGAGACCTGCCCGCCGTTTGTGCCTGGTCAATCAAGGATGTAGCCTACGGAAACGGATTTGCCGATCTGAAGCAGCGCATCACCTACATTTATAACCTGGGAGGCATCAATACCGTGGAATGGCATATGGACAATCCCTATGGTGGTGACTTTTACTGGGAAAACAACCCCTATCCCGATTCAAATGTTGTGCGCTCCATACTGCCCGGCGGTGTAAACCACATCAGCTGGAGAAATCAGCTCGACAACATCGCCCTGTTTCTCAGAAACCTGAAAGGCAGCAAAGGAGAATCAATCCCGGTAATTTTCAGGCCCTGGCACGAGCACAACGGAGGCTGGTTCTGGTGGGGAGAAACGCATTGCAGCATAGAGGAATATGTTCAGCTCTGGCATTTTACGGTAGATTATCTGGTGAATGACAAAAATGTCAACAACCTGATTTTTGCCTACTCGCCCGACAGGTTCTTTACCAAAGACAAATACATGCAGCGTTACCCGGGCGATGACTACATTGATATCTTCGGACACGACAACTATGGAGATGTTTCCAGTACCTCAGGAATACAAACTTTGCTGAGTCAGCTGCGCCATGTGGTTGAACTTGCCGAACAGCGCAATAAAATCCCGGCCCTTACCGAAACCGGACTGGAAAGGATTACCAATGCAACCTGGTTTACACAATTTATGCTGAATCCCATAAAAGCCGATCCGGTTGCGAAACGAATTGCATATCAGGCAGTCTGGAGAAATGCCAACACAAATCATCACTATGCACCTTACCCCGGACATACATCAGTGCCAGATTTTATGAACTTCTACCACGACGACTTTACCACATTTCTGAGCGATCTGCCCGATATTTATGGAAGTGCTCTTACCGTTAACGGGCCGCTGGATCTGGGCGAAAATATGATCCCTTCGGGGAAAATTCAGGTTTATCCCAACCCTGCAGAACATAACCTCAGCATCTCAAACACAACAGAAATCGCTTATTTTCAAATCATTGATTTACAAGGACGTACATTGGAATCTGGCATACTTCCCGCGGACTCTGTCACCGGAAAAGATGTAAGTCATCTCCCTTCAGGTATGTATCTGCTAAAAATCAGTTTGAATAACGGAACCGGTACCACCCAAAAATTCCTGATCAGATAGAAGCATTCTGATAACAGGTATTTAATTGATTTTCAGAGTATAAATCAAAGCATCCAAAAGATGCACAGGCGATAGCCTTGTCAACAAAAAAACATAAAGATGAAGAACAGAACCTTTTTACGTATTGCTTTTATTCTGTCGCTGCTCAGCTACGGATCAGGAAACCAAGCTCTTGCACAAATGATCAAACCAGTATTCAAACATTTTATCACCCGTTCGGGCGACAAACTGATGGAAGGCGACAAGGAGTACCGGTTTTTCGGTCTGGCAGCGCCCAACATCCAGCAAAATGAATCACAAATCAGGGAAGATCGCACCAATCGTTTTCCCGATGAGTTTGAAATCAGAGACATATACAGCGGAATTCAGCGCACCGGAGGTTTGGCTACGCGCACCTTTTCGCTTTCAATATATCATCCTGACGACAAGGGAATGCCTGTGTATATTCCCGCCCGCAGAACCTACAACGAAGAAGCTTTTCAGTGTCTTGACCGGGTGATTGCCCTGGCGCATGAATACAATGTACGACTGGTCATCCCCTTTATTGCTTCGCAGTCGTTTGGCGGAATACGCGGAGTGGATGAATTTTCTGCCCTTTCGGGGAAACCCAATGGCTCATTCTGGACCGATGAAGAGGTAAAAGCCGATTTCAGGCATTTCCTTGATTACATACTTAACCGCAGAAATACAGTTAACGGATTGATTTACAAGGAAGATCCGGCCATTTTATGCTGGCAGTTGGGCAATGAGTTCGGCAGTTATGCCGGCGACCGCGGCCTGAGCTACGACGAATGGAATCCCAGGGTTCTGGCCTGGAGTCTTGAAATGGCAGCCTACATCAAAACCATTGACAAAAACCATCTGCTGATGGAAGCCGGCGGTGCCGATCGCAAGGCATTCCTGGCTGATCCGAATATTGACATCATCAGCGATCATTTTTATGAATACTGGAACCGCATGGGTGGCCGCCCATGGCAGCTGGCACCTCTGGCCAAAGCATCCATGGCAGAATGCCGCGGCATAAAACCGCTTATGGTTGATGAATTTGGCCTCGGTTCAACCGAAAACCTCAGAGAACTCATGCAAACCATTCGTGAAGAAGGTATTTCCGGCGGACTCATCTGGAGCATCCGCGGCCGCAGGCGCGACGGTGGCTGGTATTATCACAACGAAGGAGGTACGCCTGTAAATTCATTTCATATTCCCGGTTTTACTGTTGGTTATGTGTATGAAGAAACCCGCCTGCTTGATTTGCTGCGCAGGGAAGCCTTCCTCATCAGAGGAATAGCCCCCGATGCATTGCAAAAACCCTCCCCTGCCCCGGTGCTTTTTTTGCAGGGCGAAGGATTCACCTGGAGGGGTTCTGCAGGAGCAGAAAACTATACCATAGAAAGGGCTGAAAAAGCTTCAGGACCCTGGACTGTAGTGGCTATGGGGCTGGAAGACTCAGTAATAGCCGATGTGGTGAATTTTGAACATACCCCTGAAGCTTCAAATCCGCTGGAACTGTGGCATGATGAAAACCGCGAACCCGGAAAAACTTATTTCTACAGAATCAAAGCCGTGAATCAGGCCGGTGAAACTGATTACTCTGCACCCATCTCAAAATAAAGACGTGAATTTCATTGCGAACCCTGCGATAAAATCCATATCACATGCAATTTAAGCCGAAACCATGAATTATCAGGCAAAAGATACACGTTACGACTCAGCGGCTTTCCGCCGTTGCGGAAACAGCGGACTTAAACTCCCCGAAATTTCTCTGGGGTTGTGGCAAAACTTCAGCGATAATGACCTTTTCAGTAATTGCCGCGAGATACTGAGGACAGCATTTGACCACGGCATCACTCATTTTGACTTAGCCAACAACTATGGACCTCCTCCCGGCTCGGCAGAAGAACTGTTTGGAAAAATACTGGAGAAAGATTTCAGGCCTTACCGCGACGAAATGATCATCGCCACCAAAGCCGGTTACGATATGTGGCCCGGGCCTTACGGCGACCACGGCTCCCGCAAATACCTGCTGGCCAGCCTCGATCAAAGCCTCAAAAGGTTGAAATCGGATTATGTTGACATTTTTTATCACCACAGACCCGACACCGAAACACCGGTAGAGGAAAGTATGTTGGCGCTTGATCAGGCTGTGCGACAGGGAAAAGCGCTTTATGCCGGCATTTCAAATTACAATGCTGAACAAGCCGGAAAAGCCATTGCAGTGCTGAAGGAGTTGCGCACTCCGTTTATCATTCACCAGGCCAAGTACTCCATGTTTGAGCGTTGGGTAGAAAGTGGTTTGCTGGATGTGCTCGAAAAAACCGGCACAGGCTGCATCGCCTTTTCGCCTCTGGCTCAGGGAATGCTCACCGACAAATATCTGAAAGGAATACCCGATCACTCGCGGGCAGCACGCAATCACACCTCCCTCAAACCCGAACACCTGCTTCCTGGCAGAATTGAAAAGGCCCGGAAACTCAACGAGCTGGCATTGCAACGCGGGCAATCGCTCGCACAAATGGCCATTGCCTGGCTGCTGAAAGACAACAGAATTACCTCTGTACTTATCGGCGCCAGCCGCAGCACACAGCTGCTGAATAGCCTGCAGGCGCTTGAAAACAAGAATTTTACCAAAGAAGAAATAACTGAAATCGAAGCCATTCTTGCCTAAAAGAAAAAACATGAAGCTAAAAGTATTTGCTGCGGCAATCGCATTATTATTAATAAGCGTTTCAACAATTCAGGCTCAGCTGGTGAACCCAAACGCCACGCCCGAAGCCCTGGCACTGAAACAATTTATTGATTCCGTTTACGGGCATAAAATTATAAGCGGACAGTGCGACGACAAATACCTGAACTATATTGAAACGGTAACCGGAGGAAAAGCGCCTGCCATAATGGGCTATGACTTCAATGGAATTTGTCCTTCGCAGGGAGGCAACAACGATGCTGACAAAGCCATCAGATGGGTAAAAGACCGTAAGGGAATTGCTCAGTTTCAATGGCACTGGATTTCGCCAAATGCCGATGGCGACTGGTCGTCGGGTAACTTTAAGCTTGCTGAGGCATTGGCCGACACCACTTCAGAATCCTACCTGAACATGATCAGGGATATTGATCTGGCATCGGCAGCGTTGAAAAAGATGCAGGACAGCCTGGTGCCTGTACTGTGGCGGCCGCTGCATGAAGCCGAAGGAGCCTGGTTCTGGTGGGGAATGGCAGGTAAAGATGCCTGCATCTCGCTATATCGGCTGATGTATGACCGAATGGTAAATCACCACGGGCTGAACAACCTGATATGGATATGGAACAGCTACGGAACCGACAAACCCAACTGGTATCCCGGTGATGATGTGGTGGATATCATTGCCTGGGACTACCCGCGCTACACAGGGAACAATAACTCATGGAGTCAGTATCAGCAGCTGTTTGCAAACAATGGCAAACCCTTCGGAATTGGAGAAGATGGCAGGCTCACCGATCCCGAAATTCTGGATGAACAACCCTGGCTGTATTTCCTCACCTGGGCATACATGATTGAAGACAACAACACTCCGGAATGGATCAATCAGGTTTACAACGACCCCAGGGTTATTACACTCGACGATATGGTGCCCGGGCCCAAAGCCAAACCAGGGTTCAGTCGCACACTTTTCGATCTTGACGACAATGGCTCTGAAACCACCACCCTGAACGGAAGCAGCAGCTACACCAACAACGGAAATATAACAGCCTACAAGTGGACATTAAACGGACAAATCATATCACAGCAGGCCGTTTTTGATTATTCATTCGGTATTGGAATTCATTCGGTTACCCTCACCGTTACCAGCAGCACTGGCGAAACAGGATCGGGAAATGTAGTAATAACCGTACGGAAACCAAGTTTGTCGCTCAGTAAACCCGTTCAGGTATCGTCTACCGAAAACAATTTCGGAAATGTGGCCGCCCATGGGGTGGATGGTGATGCAAGCACCCGCTGGTCGAGCCAGTATGCAGACCCGCAATGGTTTACCATTGACCTGAAAAATACTTACCATATCAGTCAGGTGATAATCTTATGGGAAGTTGCATCGGCAAAAGATTATAAGATTCAGGTTTCAGACGATGGCATCAGCTGGAATAGCATTGCCGACAAGATCAATATGGCAGCCGGTGCCAGAAAGGATACCATTACAAATATGAATGGCACAGGAAGATACATCAGAATGCACGGCAGCCAGCGTAATACCAGCTATGGCTATTCCTTTTATGAATTTGAGGTGTACGGATCTCCCGCCAATTCTACCGGAGAGGCATCAGATGAAGATTTAAAGGTGTTACCATTACAGGAACATGGCAACAGGGTGATCAGAATCAGCAGCAAAAACAATTATGATTCAATTACATACAAATTAATCAACAGTTGTGGTGCATGTCTGCAGCAAGGCAAATTAACGGGCACTGAAAACGAAATCAAGCTGAGCCAGACAATTCCTGATGGTTTTTATCTGTTGCAGCTGGCCTTCAATGGAAAAATCCATACTGAAAAAATTATCATCAATTAAAACAAAGAGGTGGTGCTGAAAACAGAATTTCCGAAAAACATTATTAGAATCATTCTGACATTTGTGCTCATTTCCGGCGCAAATGCCAGCCTGTTTTCACAGCACAATCTTGCGTTGAACAGGGCTGTTTTACATTCCTCGGTGGCGGGATACAATCCGGCCGGGCATCTTGTAACCGACGGTCACAGCAACACACTCTGGAAAAGCAATCTTACCCGGGAAGCATCACTTATTATTGATCTGGGAGAAATCTGCAGAACAAAACAAATCGTCATTCACCGTCCGGTGGAAAATGAAATTCAGGTTCAGGTCAGTGTTTCGCAAGAGGGTACACTGCAACAGGTAAAGAACTGGAAATCCGTCATTTCAGGAACAAGCATCAGGCAAAAAAACAGCAAACTGTCTTTCAGCAGCAGCAGCCGCTTCGTTAAAATTCATTTTTCATCAGAGTCCGCAATTTATTTCGAAGTAAATGAAATTGAAATTCAGGGAACCAAACCGGTCCACAAATCAAAGATACCAGAAAAGCCAACCGATACAGGTGTTTTGAGCGGCGAGGGCTGGAAAATCATGCGCGAGAGATATGCCGGAGGCAACGGGCAGCGCATTTCAGAACCCGATTTCGATGACAGCCAATGGATTCCGGCCTCTGTCCCCGGAACCGTGCTGGCCAATTATGTGGCAGCAGGAGCTGTTGCCGACCCGTTGTATGCCGATCATCAGCTGCAGATTTCAGAAAGCTGGTTTACAGCAGATTTCTGGTACCGCAAAGCATTTGTGGTACCTGGCGCAATGGCTGGCAAACAGATATTTCTGAATTTTAAAGGCATCAACTGGAAAGCCGAAGTATTTGTTAACGGAAAACATATCGGTAACATAAACGGAGCCTTTACCAGAGCTGAATTTGATATTTCTGACATGGTTACCCCGGGAAAGTACGCTGCCGTGGCAGTTCTGATCAGAAAAAACGACAACCCCGGTGAAGTAACCGAACAACATCTCAAAGATCCTGATGGAAACGGAGGCATCATTGGCCTCGACAGCCCAACTTATGTATCAGCCATCGGCTGGAACTGGCTGCCCACCATTCGCGGCAGAAACACCGGAATTACCGATGATGTTTACCTCTCAGCAGTCAGCGCCATACAGCTGAGCAACCCTCAGATTACTACCCAACTGAACCTGCCCGATACAAATCTGGCTGAATTTGGCATCTCTGTATCTCTTAAAAACCTGAGCCACTCCCCTGCTTCTGGAAAACTAAAGATACAATGCAGATATTTTCAACTGGAAATTCCTGTTGATAATCTGGAGCCAAAGGAAAGCAGGGAAATTCATCTGAGTGCGGATAAATATGAGCAACTCCGGGTTGAAAATCCAGCATTATGGTGGCCCAACGGCTATGGAAAACAGGCGCTGGATCGGGTGAGTTTTAGTTTTATCAAAGATTCACAGTTATGCGACAGCCTGTCGGTGCAATATGGAGTCAGGCAATACGGGTATCATTATAAAAACGGGCATTTATTTCTGCATTGCAATGGCTATCCGGTGCTGATACGCGGCGGTAACTGGGGGCTACCCGAGGCTTTGCTCAGAAACACTCCCGAACAGTATGATTTGTGGGTAAGGCTTCACAAAGACATGAATCTGAACATGATACGCAACTGGGTTGGACAAACGGCTCATGATGCCTTTTATGAGGCCTGCGACAGACACGGAATCATGATTTTTGACGATTTCTGGCTGGCAAATCCGGTTGACGGGCCACATCCGGCCAACGAAGAAATGTTCCTTAAAAACGCCTCAGATAAAATCCTGAGGTTCAGAAATTACCCTTCAGTAGCCATCTGGGCAGGGCGCAACGAAGGTTATCCTCCGGCAACCCTCGACTCAGCACTGCGCGAAATGACCGGCCGCCTTGACCCGGAAAAGCACTATATTTCAAACACTTGCCAATATCCTGTTACCGGACTCGGGCCCTACGAAATAAAAAGCCCGGAATGGTATTTTAGCAGCAGAGGCAGGAGTTTCCATACTGAACAAGGCATTGTTGCCGTGCCTGTTGCCGAGAGCATGAGGGCCATGATGCCTGCAGAAAACCTTTGGCCGGCAAACGATATGTGGGGCAAACACGACTGGACACAGCCCCGTGTGGATATTTACACCCGGGACCTGGAACGCAGTTATGGAAAACCTGAAAATATTGATGATTTCTGCAAGAAAGCCTGGCTGATGAACACCGAAGGTCCCAAAGCCATGATGGAATCCTGGCAGTTCCACCGCGGCCCGGGAGTTCTGATCTGGATGACACACCCTGCCTGGCCTTCCATGATTTGCCAAACCTATGATTATTATCTGGAACCTACTTCGGCATATTTTGCCGTAAAAAAAGGCAGCGAACCCATCCATATTTTCCGCAATCCGGTGAACGGGAATATTTTCATCTCAAACAATACCATCAAAGAATTAAAACCGGTGAGCGCTGAAATGGTAATGGTGAATGAAAAAGGCCAGTTTATCAATAAAGACGCTGTTCGTCAAAATCTCCCTGCGCTCAGCACCGTGCAATGTTTCACACCTGTAATTCCTGCAGACTCCGGCCAGCTTATTCTGCTGAGTCTTAAACTTAAAAACAGCGATGGCGCTGCAATTTCCGAAAACTTTTACTGCTTAAATCCTTCAGATCCAGGAAACTATACCGCCTTAAACAGATTACCGGAAGTATTGCTGAATACAGAATACACAAAAATTACCACTGAAAGCAAAACTCACTTTGATGTAAAAATCAGCAATCCGGCTGAAACTGCTGCAGTTATGATCAGACTGAAAGCAGTAAATGCGGAGGATGGCAGCAGGGTACTTCCGGCATTCTGGAGCGACAATTACATCAGCCTGTTGCCCGGCGAGACGCGCACCATCAGGTTTACACCTGAAAAACCAATCTCAGGAGAAATAAAGATCATGACCGAAGCTTACAACTGTCCGCTTCAAACCGCAATCAGGAAAAAATGAAAAAAATCAGGATAAAAATCTGCATTTTCACCGTTTTGTTGCCTTTGGCCATAATTCCATGTGCCTTTGGCCAGCTTCCTGCAGGATATGCAGGCGTTCCATACTTTGATTCAGCTTACTGCATGGGTGCTCAGAATATACCGGGTCGTATTGAGCTGGCGTATTACGATCTGGGTGGTGAGGGAATAGCCTATCACGATGCCGATGCCACCAACAACGGAAGCATACTCAACAGCACGGAGGGACATTGCAGGCCCGGGATTCCCGAAGATATCTGCTTTTTCCGCAAAAACGAAGGTGTTGACATTTCTTACACCAAAGACTGGGCAGATTTTAACCATCCCAACAAAACCGATCCCAAAGTCAATCAGCTTTACATTGGCTGGCAGGAAGATGGCGAATGGACAAATTACACTGTAAATATTCTGGTGAAAGGACGTTACAAAATTGTTACCATTTATGGCAATCGCGACAACGGGGCTTCGCTCTGGCTGAACGACCAAAAGCTCACCGACCTGAAATTACCTGAAGATACCGGCAACTGGCATTACTGGACTCAAGCCACCGTTGCTGAAACCACCATTACAAACACCGGAATTAACCTGCTTACCCTGAAATACAACAGCGGAGCAAACCTGGCCTATCTCGACTTCATTCTGATAGAAGCCATTGAATAAACTACTTAAAAACTCATCCATATGAAGATCAAAAGACTTTCGTTACTGCTGTTCATTGCGTTTGTTTTCAGCAATGTACAGGCTCAGTTTACAACCATTACGCCTGCCGCTAAATCGGTAGTTCAAAACAACATGCCCGTAATGAGCTGGACACCGGCAGTTTGCGACCATTACGAGATAACTGTAAATCAAAAGATTAAGGAGATCGTTCCTGCGGATATTAATTATTACGTCCCTTTTGCCCTTCCTTTCGGAACCTGCCATTGGGAAGTAAAAGCCATTCAAAACGGCAAAGCCATTGCTGAGGCTTCTTCATCATTTACCATGGATGATCAGCCGCTGAATCCAATGCCCGAACAATCAGTGTTACTCCGGCACAACTGGAAAGTTCAGTCGGCATGGATCGAAAAAAGCAACGGAAAAAAAATCAGCACCCCTGCCCATCAGGCAGATGACTGGTACAGCACTACTTTGCCTGCCACTGTGCTGACGGCTTTGGTGCGCAACGGAGTATATCCGAACCCGTACACCCACAAAAACAACATGCTGATTCCCGACATGAACGATGCTTTCAATAAAAAGTTTAACCTGCTTCAATACAGCCATATCCCCGGAAAAAATCCCTGGAAAAAAGCATGGTGGTATCGCAATGAATTTGAAGCAAAACAGGCTGAACCAGGCAAAAAAGTATGGTTGCATCTCGATGAAATCAATTACCGGGCCGAAGTCTGGCTCAATGGCACCCGACTGGGCAGTAAAGATGAACTGACAGGTATGGAAAGAAATTTCAGATTTGATGTATCCAATCTAATTCTTTCCGGTAAAAATGTACTGGCCATCGCCATTTACCCTCCCGATCATCCCGGGGAACCGGTAGCCGACCCTGTTACCCCGCTGGCCGATCCGGGTCAGAATATGGCCGATGGGATGATCAGCCGCGACTACACCAAATGGGATGTGCTGGGTTGGGATTGGCAACCTGCTGTCCGCGACCGCGACATGGGAATCACCGAAGATGTGTATCTGAGCTACAGCAATGAACTGGAAATCAACAATGTTTACATCAGCAGCCAGCTTCCTCTGCCTGACACAAGCAGTGCAACGCTCACCCTGTCCTTCGATCTGGTTAATCACTCAAATGCTGCAATTCGCGGTAGTTATGAACTCATGATTACAGGAAGCAATCAACAGGTTAAACTGAATATTCCTTACGAAATTCCTGCAGCATCTACCAAAAGTTTCCTGTTAACTCCCGAATCCAATCCCGAACTGCAGCTCAGCAATCCCGAACTGTGGTGGCCTCACGGCTATGGCTCACCCAATCTTTACACCCTGAACATTAAAGCCTTATCAGAAAAAATCGTGGCTGACGAATATGAAACCCGTTTTGGAATCAGGGAAATCAGCACCTATATTGGCAACAACGAACGTGTTTTTAATATTAACGGGCGCGACATCTACATCAGGGCCGGCAACTGGGTAATTGACATGATGCTCAACTGGACCACAAACCGGTATCATGAAGAAATCAGGCTTTCGAAACATGCCGGACTTAATCTGCTGAGAATCTGGGGCCCAACGGGTGTTCCTCCGCGTGCATTGTATGAAGCCGCTGATGAACAAGGAGTAATGCTCTGGCAGGACTTTCTCAACGACTACTGGGGTACTTTTAAAAATACGCCCGGATATCAGCCTGATATTAAATTGTTTGAGACTGCCTCTGCTGGTATTGTCCGCAAATTGCGCAACCATCCCTCACTTATCATCTGGTGCGGAGGCAACGAAGGTGTAAATCCAAGAGAAGAGCTTATTACCGGGAAAATACTGCCCGAAAACGACGGCAGAGATACCCGATATTACCTGAAAGCCTCAGACGGCGATGGCCTGCATGGTGGCGGACCATATCACACCCTGGAACCCGATGAATATTTCACCCATGAGAAACTGCATGGCTTCAGCAGCGAAATCGGGGCAAGCGGAATTCCGGTAGCTGAAAGCATAAAAAAGTTTATGCCCCTGGTACCCGAAACCTGGGCCGAAAACCGTTTCCCGCTCGACGGATACTGGGCTTTTCACGATGCCAACAACTGGCCGGGCGAAGATACACGCAAGTTTTCGGCATTCGATGACATCCTGCGCAACAGCTACGGGGCACCTGAATCTCATGATTATGCCGGAGCCATGGATTATCTGGATAAGTGCCAGCTCATAAGTTATGAAGTATACCGAGCTGCCATTGAAGCCATCAACCGGCAGTTGTGGACAAATTCAAGCGGTTTTGCGCTATGGAAATCAAATTCGAGCTGGCCAAGCATGGTGTGGCAGGTGTACGATTGGTATCTTCAGGCTCATGCCGGATTTTATTCCACCCGCACATCAAATGCCGCACTAAACCTTCAATTCAACCGCGACAAGCGGAGCATTTCCCTTGTTAGCACCGGAAACCACGGACATAGTAAATTGAAAATAAGTGCTGAAACTTTTGGAACCGACTTAAAAAATACCTGGAAGCAGGAAAGTGAAATCATCCCCCTTGCCGACAATGCCCAATCAACAGGCTGGACCGTTCCCCCGGCTGAAGAATTGCAATTCCTGAGACTAAGAATATTCACTGACAGCAGCGAATTGGTTCAGGACAAAATTTACTGGTTGTCGCCCGACCGCAATTTTACCGCCCTCAACTCACTTCCGGAACCGGAACTTGAGGTAAGAGCAACAGGGCTAAGAGGAAACGAAAGAAAAAAATGGGAGGTAAACATCACCAATACAGGCGAAACCATTGCATTTATGACGGCACTGAGCCTGAGAGGAGAAAACTCCGGAACAGAAATACTCCCTTCACTCTGGAGCGACAATTACATCACTCTGCTGCCCGGCGAAACGCGTACATTAACGGTAGAGGCTCCGGCTCACGATGTTCATGAAAATGTGGTCATCGGATACCGGACATACAAAGGCAGGATGAAGCATGCAAGAGTGCTTTAGAGATACTGCCGGAATCAATGAGAGGCAAAATTTGCCGGAATACAGGCGTTAACTAAAAGTAAGAGCATGAAAACCAAAAGATTAATCGCATTATTAGTTTTTATCACAGGCTTGTTTCCGGCGTTCGCTCAGCCTGTCTGCACCCCCTGGGGCAATATCAAAGGCCTGCATGTGGAAGGCGAAAAAATGGATTTTGAAACTTCACTCAGGTCCGTAAATACCGGCTGGAAAAGTTATGTAAAAAGTGAAAAATACCATTGGGAAGGCACACAAACCTACACCATAGATGACAAAAGTCATTTTGTTTCGCACTATTTGCTCGGCACCCCCATTGAATATCAATGCCGTATGACTGAAACAGGTGAGGGAAAGGTAAAGTCGGAGTTGGTTATAAAAGCCACCGGAAATCATGATCAGGCCGGAACTTACTTTTGCTTTGAAGTTCCCGGATCTGATTTTACTGATGGCACCATTGAATTTTACCTTAAAAATAAGAAAGCCGGTGAATTACAGCTGTCTTCTGCAATAAAAGGAATTGACGGAACTTTTGCAGCCCTGAAAGCCGACCGCGTTGTCTGGAAGTCGGCGCACCGCAATTATGTGATTGCTGCCGGAGAAGCAGTTCGGGTTTTCCTGCGCCAGGATTTTGACAGCAATCCTGCATACCGCAACGATCCATGGCCACAGCAGAGTTTCGCTGAAAATGATCCTCTGTTGAAAAAGGCGAACTTTCAGCTCTACTTTACACTCATTGAGGGCAAAACGAAAAAGGGAACAGAAAAAAGGTTTTCATTTAACATAGAAGCCTCCGGCACCATTGACCGCGAACCTGTTACACTGGTAATCAACCCTGCCAATCCCGGAAGAAAATGGGACGGAATCAGCGGAAATTATCGCTTTCAGTTCCCTGAAAAAGATCCGATGGTGATTGATTATTGCCTCGACAGCCTTCGGGTGACCCTGAGCCGCATATCCATGTGGTGGGAAATGTGGCATGCTGAAGAGCATTCCAATCCGGCAGAACTTGCCAGAGCCGGACAACTGCCGCCTCGTTTTTACGAACAGATGGAACTGGCAAAGAAGCTTCAGCAGCGCAATATCCCTGTAATTGTTTCAGTTTGGTCGGCTCCGGGATGGGCAATTGACAAAAATAATATCCCGCGCAAAGGTGTTCATCTCGACCAGAGTAAAATGGAAGCCATCTGTGAATCCATTTCCGGCTTTTTGCTGTATCTGAAGCAGGATTACGGCGTAGAGGCTACCCTGTTTTCATTTAACGAAACCGATTGTGGTGTGGAGGTATTTCAAACGCCTGAAGAACATGCCATATTCAACAAAGCCATTGGCAAACATTTAAAAGAAAAAGGACTAAGCACCAAAATGCTGCTGGGTGATACCGGCCATGGTACTGCAGTGGCCAATCAGATTGTCTGGCCCAGCATCAACGACCCTTCCATCCATAACTATCTGGGAGCCATAGCATTTCACACTTATCACGGTTGCACCAATACTGACCTGCAGGCCTGGGCAAAATCGGCAGAAGCCATTAATCTGCCAATTATGGTTACTGAAGGCGGCACCAACTCAGCAGCACACCGCTACCCGCTTGTTTTTCTGCAGCCCTGGTTTCAGCTTGAAGAAATTGATACATACATACGCATTTGTAATTTATGCCAGCCATCTACTATTATGGAATGGCAGCTTACCTCTGATTATTCGGTGCTCACCGGTAAGGGATTATACGGCGACAACGGACCACTGCGTCCCACCCAAAGATTCTGGAATCTGAAACAATTGGGCAACACCCCCGCTGGATCTTTCTGGCTGCCTGTGAGTTGCGACCGGCCCGGAATCAGCTGTGCTGCCGCTGCTCATATTGCACAAAACCGCTGGTCAATACATCTGGTAAACAACGGAGCTGCCCGAACCATTACCATCGAAGGCATTCCCGATACTGCGAAAACTTTTGATGTGTATCTCACCGATGCCCTGCATGGAATGCAGAGAATGGAAACCGTGAGTGTAAAAGATGGCAAATTGCAGTTTGTTGCCGGAAAACAGGCGTATTATTCACTTTTCAGCAGATAAAAAATGAGAACTAAAGGTCTTACGCTGTTGCTACTGGTTTTGATAACCTTTTCAGGAATCAGTCATGTAAATGCGCAGGTTAATTTTGCGCCCTGGGGAAACATCAGAGGTATTCTTTATGCCGATGAAGTAGTTCCGTTTGAAACTTCTATCAGGATAAAGGAAAACAGCTGGGAAAACATTCAGCAGACCCGGCACTATGGGCTCGAACCTTCCTTTAAATCAAAAGGTAAATTATTTCTCAACGAATCAGTACTTGACGGAACCGCTTATTCGCAGAAAGTCACCGATCACGGTGATGGCAAAGCCATTGTAAACCTGCGCATTAACCCTGAATTAACCGGAAACGGCAAAGATGTATTTTTCTGCACCGAAATTGCTGTGGAACATTACAGCGGAGGCAGCATTTTATTCGAAGGCAAAGGAATAAAGAATAAAACTCTGAATATCAGCGATGTTTTTACCGATGGGCTCATCTGGCAGGATCAGAACCCGGTAAAAAAAGTAACGATTCAGGGAAAGAGCCGAAAGATAGAAATCGCTTCGGAGCTGCCACTCAGGGTTTTTGTGGTTAAAGGTGCATCCCGTACCGGAGATGCTTTACTTCCGGTTTATTACCACGTTTATTTTCAATTACGCGATAGCTCACACAATCAGGCTGTTGAACATAATTTCAACATCAGTGCGTTCTGTATTCCTGACAAGAATCCTGTTTATCTGAAAATTGACCCGGGTCAACCGGGCCGGCGTTTCGACGGCATCGGAGGCAATTTCCGGCTACAGTTCCCCGAAACTGATCCGCAGGTAATCCAATGGTGCCTCGACAGCCTGAATGTAACCTGGAGCCGGATTGGCATGTGGTGGAGCGACTGGCATCCCGAAGAAGCCATTGATCCGGTTGCGCAGGCAAGGGCCGGCAAGCTTATTCCTAAAGTTTATGAACAGATGGAAATGGCTGCCGAACTTTCAAAACGGGGACTTCCTGTTATTGTTAGTGCCTGGTTTGCACCAAAATGGGCATCACTCGAAGGCATAGCCCGCCCGGGAACATACGGCGAACAACTCAACCCCGCCAAATGGGAAGCCATTGTTGAGTCCATCACCAAATACCTGCTCTTTTTAAAGACAGATTACGGTGTGGAAGCCGTAATGTTCTCTTTCAACGAACCGGAAATCGGTGTGCGTGTGGTGCAGTCGCCATACGAACACATCACTTTTATAAAAATGCTCGGCAGCAGTTTTGCACGCCACGGCCTCTGCACCAAACTGCTGCTTGGCGACACCTCCAACGGCACTCCCTTTGCCCTGAGCTTTGTTGATGCTGGTGTTGCTGATCAGTCAGCACATCAATACATCGGCGCCCTCGGCTTTCACACCTGGGGTGGTATGGAAAACGAAAACCTTCTTCGCTGGAAAGCAGCTGCCATGCAACTGCAGGTGCCTCTGCTCGTTACCGAAAGTGGCCCCGATTCCGAAGCCCACCGCAATCCCGATCTCTTCCTTGACCGGTTTTACCAGCAACAGGAAATTGACCTTTACATCAGACTGTGCGCTGTATGCCAGCCACAAAGCATTATGCAATGGCAACTTACGGCCGATTATTCTGTTTTATCGGGCGGAGGGGTTTACGGAAACCACTGGCCGCTGCAAACAACCCAGCGCTACTACAACCTGAAACAACTCGGGCTGACGTCTGAGGGCTCTTTTGCAATTCCTGCAATCACCGGGGGCAAAAACATTACCGCAGCAGCTTTTGGTGATAAGGTAAATCAGCGTTATGCCGTTCATATTGTAAACAATGGCGCCGGAAGAACCATTACTGTAGATGGCATACCTGAAGGAATCAACAGCATGTCGGTATTTACAAGTAGTTTTACCAAAAAAATGGAAAAAGACAAATCCCTGAAAGTTAACAACGGTAAAGTTGTCTTTGAGGCTCCGGCAGGCAGTTACATCACTATAATCAACCTTTGATCGCAAAAACAATGAAAACAAAACATCTGATTCTGGTTTTCACGCTTTTTATGCTTGTTTTAAGCAGTTCGTGCAGCAAAATAAAAACCGGCACTACTCCCGGTGACACCATCCTGCTTTACAACAAAGCCGAATGGCTACTCGCTGTTAATGATGAATATACCAATCCCTACGACCCGGCCGATGTTGCGCTCGACATGGTTTTACTGAGTCCCTCAGGCCGTGAAATCATGCTCCCTTGCTTCTTCGATCCCCTGGCGAAAGATAAAACCCTGCCCTGGAAAGCCCGCTTTATGCCACAGGAAACCGGCAATTATACATACTCTTTCAGGCTGAGCCGGAAAGGACAAATAACCGGGGAAAGCAGCAAAAAATCATTTACTGTGGCTGCTTCTGACGGAAAAGGCATATTGCACACCCATGATTTCTGGACACTGCGCTACGACAATGGCGAATCTTTCCGCGGCATCGGCAAAAACATAAGCTGGGAATCGCGCGATGAGGATGATTCAAAGTACTTCAGGGAATTGCATGAAGACAAGCGCTTTAACTACGATTACATGCTCGGGAAACTTTCGGAAAACGGAGGCAACTTCTTCCGTACCTGGATGATCTACTGGAATCTGCCTGTTGACTGGAAAACCATTCACAACAACAGCCGTTACCAAAACTCAACTTCTGCCTACAACGAAAGCGGGATACAACGCATGGATGAACTGATTGAGCTCTGCGATTCGCTGGGAATTCATGTTATGCTGGCGCTGGAAAGTCATGTTGGCTACATGGGAATGGGCTGGGATATAAGCAATTACAATGTTAAAAACGGTGGTTTTGCCAATACTCCCACTGAGTTCTTTTCGTTGCCCGAATCGCGTGAGCAATACAAAAACAAACTCAGATATATGGTGGCCCGCTATGGATACAGCCCGGCCATTGGTGCCTGGGAGTTTTTTAATGAGGTGGACAATGCCATGTACAATGTTGGCCCCGATGATCAGATACCGGCCGATATAGTTGCCGACTGGCATGGCGAAATGAGTTCTTATCTGAAGAAAATTGACCCTTTCGGCCATATTGTAACCACCAGTGTTTCGCACCGCGATATACCGGGCATGAACGACCTGCCAAATATCGACCTGAATCAGAGACATATATACAAAAACACAAATGCAATTCCGTCAACCCTGCGCGATTATTCGGCTAAACACAACAAGCCTTATGTAATCGGGGAATCGGGTTACGAATGGGACTGGAGCAAAAACTTCAACGACTTTGCCGATGAAATGGATGGTGATTTTAAACGCGCCCTTTGGTACGGCCTGTTCAGCCCTACGCCTGTACTGCCGATGAGCTGGTGGTGGGAGTTCTTTGAAAACCGCGGCATGATGAGCTATTTTGCAAAAGTCAGGCAAATAAACGATATGATGCTGAAAGCCGGCGAAGGTTCGTTTACTGAAGTTGAAATCAAACCCATGCAGAATGAGGTAATTGCATTCGGTGTAAAATGTGGCGAAACCAGTTTTATTTATCTGTTCAATTCAGGCACAAAGGAAACTGAAGTACATTTCAGTGTTCCTGCTGATTTTAAATCTTCTGCATCCATGGATTGCTTCGATTGCGAAACCGGACTTTTCAGCAAAACAGAAACCCTGGAAATGACCGGCAACAGCGTAAAAGTTTCCGGGCTTATACTTAAACCAGGAAGTGACATAATTCTGATAAGGAAATAAACATCCTTGTCTCACAAAATCGGCCGCAACAGGGGAAAAACGAAAAAATGATACTTACCTTTGCATTTCACAAAACCAGAAACATGCAAAATCGTCATTTTACCCGGAAATCCCTTGCTGCGGCCTTGATTTTTGTCACCCTGCTTATCACTTACTCATTTATGCAACCCAAACCCATGCGTATTGTGCTTTTCGGAGATTCCATCACCCAGATGGGCAATGACCCCGGAGGTTACATTGACCTGATGCGCCAACACCTTGCAAACAAGGGCCTGAGCGACAGATACGAGCTGATTGGTGAAGGAATCGGTGGCAATAAAGTGTACGACCTGTACCTCAGGCTCGAAGAAGATGTGCTTGCACACCAACCCGATATGGTTTTTATTTACATAGGTGTAAACGATGTGTGGCATAAAATGTGGGGCACTGGCACCGATGCCGATAAATTTGAAGGTTTTTACAGGGCTTTGATTACCAAAATTCAGGCAACAGGCGCAAAGGTGGTGTTGTGCACCCCCGCGGTTATCGGCGAAAAAACCGATTTTACCAACCAGCTTGACGGCGACCTGAACAAATATTCAGCAATTATCAGGAATCTTGCCGGCGAATACCACTGCAACCTGATTGACCTGCGCCGTTTGTTTCTCGATTACAACCTGAAAAACAACCCCGGAAACCTGGAAAAAGGCATACTTACCACCGATGGAGTGCACCTCAACGAAAAAGGCAACCAAATGGTGGCCGATGCTTTTTTGAGTGAGGTTTTTCCGAAGTAGTTTGTTTCAGAATCAGGTATTGAATTTGATGACTCTTCTTTTACTTTCCGGTTATCTTCTCTTGCACATTCTCCCACGCCCTGTACAAATCAGGAACATTATTCTGCATCAGCATAAGCGGGTCATTGACAAAATTGATAAAATCCCGTGAGGCTTTGTGGCCTGCATAGGGAACAAAGTAATGTTTGTCGTGAGCATTGCGCCAGAACAGCACCCACGATAAGGAGCGGGTCTTGTCTGAGTGGCTGAGTACCGGCAGCAACCTGCGCGAAAAATATCCTCTGCTGCTCAGCTTATTGCTCCCGGCTTCGGTAAAAGCCGCAATTTTGCCCTTTTCAGCAGCAATTTCAGCTGCAGTTTCAAGGCTGAAAATCAGTTTTTCTGTTTCTTTCCGGCGCAGCACGGTGTAATCGTTAACTCCGAACACGTCAACCATGTCATCTCCTGGATATTTTTCGAGGTATTCGGCTGCGCTGTTAAAGCCAACATACGGTGAATAGGCTACGAGCAGATTATTAAGTCCGTGTTTCTGCCGCAGATGCAATATGGTGAACCGGAAAAGCTGAATATATTCATCCGTTGAACAATGTATCTGCCCCCACCAGAACCAGTTGCCGGTATGTTCGTGCCAGGGCCTTAAAACAATGGGAATGAGTTGGCCCGATTCATCGCGCAGCGAAGCGAGAAAAGCCCCTGCCCTGTCTAAGCGCTCCATAAACTGACTGTGATGGCTGCCCCCGGGCAAGATCATACTTACTGTATTATTGGGGGTTTTGGTATCTGCCCAGGGGTCTTTACCGGTAACCGGATTAAACAGATGCCAGCTGATGGTATTCACTCCGCCGGATTTATACACCTGTAAAACGTATTTTCGTATGTCGGCTGCTTTTAAAACATACGTTACCCCGCCGGCTTCCAGGTCCAGCTCTCCTATGTCCCACCCATAAACTGCAGGATGTGAACCACATACATCTTTTATATCCGACCTCCCAGCATCTCCTCGCCACTTTACTCCATACGCCAACGCATCCTGATGGCCAACCATGACATAATTCTTCGCCAAAGACTTCAGGTTTCTGTATAGATTAATCGTGGCCTGACTGGCATTGACATCAGCAGGCAGGTCTCCTGTGGTGTATGCAGGCAAATGGAACAACAGCAGAAATAAAACAGAAAGTATCCTGAAAATCATGGTCATGGCAGTCAAATTTTGGGATAAAAATAATTGTTTCTGCCAAATCATTGACAGCACCGGGTCATTCTGTCCACAAAAGAGACTTCCGAAACTTTGTTTTGCATTTTCAGAATGGGAAACAATACCTGGAAAGGCAAAAAAACTTCCCTGCCTGAGCAGGGAAGTTTCACACACTATAAACCAACCAACCTCCAACCAAAGAGGATCTTAATCGGGCGAGGTTCCCGAAATTTCGTTACTGATGTCAGGATAAACCCTGTATAAATCAGGCAGATCATTCTGCATTAATATCATCGGGTGAGCAACAAATCTACGGAAATCAGCAGCAGATTTATGGCCGCGATAGGGCATAAAATGGTGTTTTTTGTTACCGTTTCTCCAGAAAAGCACCCATGAAATGTAGCGGGTAAGCTCAGAATGTTGCAGCACCGGAAGTAATTTTTCAGTGAAATATTTTTTATCTTCCATATTGGTGCATCCGGTTTCGGTAAAAGCGGCTATCTTTCCTTTTTCTTTTGCAACAGCTGCAATAATTTCAAGATTTCTGATCAGATTCCCGGGCTTGTTTTGCCTGAGTGAGTGATAATCATCCACCCCGATTACATCCACCATATCATCACCGGGATATCTTTCGAGGTATTCGGCGGCGTTGGTGTAGCCGATGTCCGGCGAAAAGGCAATAAGAAGATTATTCAGGGCGTGTTTTTCCCTGAGGTACTGAATGGTAAAACGATATAGTTCAATGTACTGCTCTCTGGTGCAATGTAAACGTCCCCACCAGAACCAGCTGCCTGAGTGTTCGTGCCAGGGCCTGAAAACCACCGGAATCAGTTCTCCGTTTTTGCTCCTGAGCGATGCCAGAAAGGCTCCTGTACGGTCGAGATTTTTAAGAAAATCGGCATGACGGGCACCTCCTGGAAGAATCTGGCCAACCACATCAACTGCAATCTGTGTATCAACCCACGAATCCTTGCCGTTCAAGGGGTTATAGGCATGCCAGCTGATGGTGTTGAGTCCCCCGGCTTCAAACACGCTGATCATGTTCTTTCGCATCTGATCAAAGGGCACACTGTCGAGATTTTTTGCCAAACCAATGTCAATACCACCGATATCCCAGCCAAATACTGCGGGATGTGAGCCGGTAACATCGTGCAGATCGGAGCGGTTTTCATCGCCCACCCACTTCACACCATAGGAAAGTGCATCCTGATGCCCCACCATGATGTAATCGGGAGCCAGTGCCTTCAGGTTATTGAAAAGGATAACAGTCCTTTCTCCTGCATTTTGATCGGCAGGTTTGTTTTTGCCGGCCAGAACTCCTGTTGGCCAAAGTGTTGTTCCGGCCAAACAGAGGACCAGAAACACTGATTTTGTTATTTTATGAGCAATGCTGAGCATGTTAGTTTTTGTAGTTTACAGCCTGAAACGGCATTTTTGAAACCAGCGAGGGTACCCGCCTGATAATTTCCAGACACATTCTGGCATTGTGGTAAGGGCATTTCCATTCACCTGCCAGATCCTGCGACAGATCGGGGGTATACTTGTTGTCAATGAGCCACCACCATTCCCCTGAGGGATGCCTGAAATGGGTTTTTATAAATTCCCAGCTATTAATTGCGGCATCCAGATAAGTGGATTCCCGGCTGAGCTCCCAGGCATCAATAAATCCTATCACAGCCTCAGCCTGAGGCCACCAGTGGCGGTCGTGGTCGGTAACTTTTCCGTGAAGCCCTTCGTTGAGCAACGAACCGTCCTGTGCTGTACCTTCGGCAAGGGTAACTCTTGCCATATAAAGTGCTTTTAGTCCAGAGGCATTCAGCAACATCTGATTGTCGAGCACCATGGCTGCCCTGCGAATGAGCCAGGCTCCTTCAATATCGTGGCCATAGGAATAATGCTCCGATGCCGGTTTCCAGTCCATCTCAAAGAAAAGGTTAAAATGTCCGGTGCGCTGGTTTAGAATCTTCTCCAGATGTATAATTACCAGGTTCTGCAGCTGAGCCTTCAGTTCCTTGTCTTTCCAAACGGTATACAGATTTGTATAGGCCTCCAGCACATGCAGGTGGGTATTCATACTTTTGGGCAGGTTGGCATCTTTGGTGCTCAGCCTTAAATCTTCTAGCGCTGTCCATTCCTGCGAAAGGGCCTCAGTATAGCCATTGTGGGCCGGATCAAAAGCATGTTTTTCGATAAGATTATACAAATCAATGGCAGCAATAATGGCTTCGGTGTCTTCGCTGGCCTTATAGTATTCCGAAAGGGCATAAATGGCAAAAGCCTGGGCATAAATCTGTTTTCTGCCGTTCAGTACGTTTCCTTCGGCATCCACCGACCAGAAGACGCCTCCATTTTTGCGGTCAATGAAATTTGATGTAAATGAATGGAATGCCCGGTGCGCTTCGGCCAGATATTCGTCGCGGCCACAGGCATTCCATGCTGCCGAAAAGGTCCAGAGTATGCGGGCATTCAGCACTGCTCCTCTGGCAGAATCGTTCACCACAGATCCGTCATAAAGAATCTGCCCGTGATATCCGCCGCGTTCCCTGTCGGCTACCTGATTCATCCAGAACGGGAGTATGTTGTCGTGCAACTCCGATTCAAGTTCGGTATATAAATGCAACAATTGCTTGCTGTTGGAGTCCATTGTATTGATTTTAGCTGCTGCTTTCTGACGAACCTGCAGCACGTTTTTCATTAAGTTCTAGACTGATCTGCCCCATTCTGCGTTCGCTCAGCGGATACATTGAGATAAAAATCACCGACATTACTGTGCCAATGGCGGGGAATATGCTGAGCATCAGCTTAATGCCGGTTTGTACATTTTCGGTCTGAACCACATTGGCCTGAAATCCATAATATCCCAGCAGCCAGCCGGTGAGTGCTCCACCCAGGGTCCATCCAAACTTCTGCGACATGGATGAGGATGAAAAAATGAGTCCGGTGGCCCTGCGGCCGGTTTTCCATTCAGAATAATCGGCAATATCGGCATACATGCTCCACAACAGCGGGAATATACTTCCGGCACACATGCTGATCAGACTCTGGAGAATAAAAATCATGGCGATGCTGCCGCTGTGCAGAAAATAGAAGAATATGCTGAACACTGTTGCCAGAAGCATGGCCCCGAGATAGGTTGCTTTTTTGCCAAAACGATTCGACAAGGGGGTTACAACAATAATCCCTGCGATGTTAAACGCCTGTCCAAGAACCAGATAAAAAGTGGTAAGGGTAAAACCTGATCCTATCAGGGGCAAATCGAGAGAGCCGGAGTCCTGCACATAATATTTGAAGTAATATACTGCTGCTCCATCGCGTATCGAATTGAAAATGAGGGCCGCAATGCCTGCTCCCAGCAATATCCACCAGGGTTTGTTCCGGTAAAGGTCAGCCAGGTCATTTTTTAAGGAATCGCTTTTCTCGTTCAGTGGTTTTACCCGCTCCCGGGTCAGGTAAAAACAACCCAGGAAAAACAACACACAAAGTATTGCAATCACCATTACACCCAATGTCCAGCCGGTTTGTGGTGAACCGCTGGCTTCCGTAAAGAAGTTTACCAAAGGTTCAATAAGCAGCAGGGAAATAAAACTTCCGATAAAAGCAAAAACCATTCTGAAAGACGACAAAATATTGCGTTCCTTTACATCGGCCGACATCACTCCGAGCAGCGATGCATAAGGTACATTGATGAGTGAATAAATCATCATCATCAGCGAATAGGTAAGATATGCGTAAATGAGTTTTCCGGTGGTACCGAAGGAGGGAGTAATAAACATCAACGTTCCCATGATCCCGAAAGGCAGTGCAAACCAGAGCAGATAAGGCCTGAATTTGCCCCAGCGGCTGCGGGTGCGATCGCCGAGTACCCCTACTACAGGATCAAAAAGTGTATCCCAGATGCGGGTAATCAGAAACATGGTTCCTACCGCTGCGGCGGGCAATCCGAAAATGTCGGTGTAAAAGAAAAGCAGATACATCCCGAAAATTTTCCAGAACATGGAGGATGCGAGATCGCCAAATCCATATCCGATCTTTTCTTTTAACTGAAGTCGCTGTGTTGCCATATGTTACATTTTTTTTTGCCCGTCAGTAAACTGAAAAGCCTGCTCTTTTGGTTACCATCCAATGGATTTGTTCTGATCAATGAGGTTGCAGATTGTATTTACCGAGGCTCCTGAATTCATACCATCTGCAGGGGTATTCATGCAGTAATCCACGAGTTTTTCGATGGTGGAAGTGGCCACATGAAGTCGGGTATCTGAGGAGGCATAATATATGTATACACTTCCATCGGGGTTGGCAATCCAGCCGTTTGAGAACAGAACATTCGACACATCCCCTACCCTTTCATTGCCTTCGGGTGCCATAAAATATCCGGCCGGACTGGCAATAAGCCTGGCCGGGTCTTCGAGCGAAGTCATATACATATATAATACGTAACGCAATCCTGCAGCACAATTTCTTACTCCGTGTGCCAGATGCAGCCAGCCATGACTTGTTTTGATGGGATGAGGGCCTTCGCCGTTTTTCAGTTCCTTAATGGTATGGTAGTACCGGTGATCAATAATTGTTTCGTGCTCAACCACAGCATTTTCCATACTGTCCACCAGCGCCCAGCCTATTCCGCCACCTTTGCCGGTATCAATAAAACCATCCTGCGGGCGGGTGTACAGGGCATATTTTCCGTTTACAAATTCAGGATGAAGCACCACATTGCGCTGCTGACTTTTCGATTTCAGGTCGGGAAGCCTTTCCCAGGTCTCCAGGTCTTTTGTGCGGACAATCCCTGCAGCAGCAATTGCCGAACTCAGGTCGCCATCGGGAGCAGCAGGATCTTTTCGCTCGGCGCAGTAGATTCCGTAAATCCAACCGTCTTCGTGAAGTGTCAGCCGCATATCATATACATTGGTTTCGGGATTTTCGGTTTGCGGAAGCCTTACCGGATAATCGCGGAACCGGAAATTATCAAGCCCGTTGTCGCTTTCGGCGATGGCAAAAAATGATTTGCGGTCGTTTCCTTCCACCCTGGCAACCAGCACATAACGATTGTTGAAGAACATGGCTCCTGCATTAAAAACAGCATTTACCCCTATGCGCTCAAGTAAAGCGGGATTGGTGGCGTAGTTCAGATCGTACCTCCAGTTTAAAGGAATATGTGCCGGGGTAAGCACCGGATGTTCGAAACGTAAATATATTCCGTTGCTTTCAGCTACAGGCTGGTTGCTTCGCGACAGCAGGGATTCGTGACGCAATCTGAGTTCATTTAAACTTTCAGAAAACTGTTGTGGAGTCATATTTGTAGTTTTTTTTACCGTAATAAATTGTATGGCTGTATTTTTTCGCCATACTCCTTTACCCTACAAAGATCGCATCAGCCAGGCCAAAAACCCCTTGTCATTCTTTCCAAAAAAGGTTGTCTGATGTAACAAAAAGCGAATAATAACCATGTCAGAAATAACATGCCGAAATATTAAATAACTGTTTATAAGCATATTACACATTTTGCTAAAAATCAATCCTTGTTTTTAAACATAATTGTCCGGCGCAACCCTGTATCCCTGCATGAAATCTTAATATTGTATAAATTTGCATATTAATAGGCCCTGTTTACAACTTTTTGTTATCTTAGCTGTTTAATATCACTTGTTCATTTTTCCCCACAAATCAATGTACAAAGTCCTTATTGTTGATGATGATCCAACATTCAGTCTGATGCTCAGGTCGTTTCTGAGTAACAAAGGCTTCGATGTAAGGGAGGTTTTCAGTGCAGGGTCGGCGCTCAAGGCAGCTGCTGAACAGGATTATGACATTGTACTCACCGATCTGCGGCTTCCCGATTTTGACGGCATTGAGTTGATTGACAGGCTTAAAAAGATTCAGAACAACATTCCGGCCATACTTATGACCCGTTACGGCGACATACGCTCTGCTGTAACAGCGATAAAATCAGGCGCTTTCGACTACATCACCAAGCCGGTGAATCCCGATGAGCTGCTCCTCACCATCAACAATGCCATAGAAAAACGGGGTAAAACCACAAAACCTGCCTCAGGAATCAAAGCCGAAAACCTTCCCGGAAACCCGCCCTATCTCAGAGGCAGTAGTCAGCCTGCACTGCTGGTTGAGCAATACATTTCGCTTATTGCACCTACCGATATGTCGGTAATTATTCAGGGAGAAAGCGGAACCGGAAAGGAATATGTGGCCAGAATGATACATGCCAAAAGTCCGCGCAAAAACAAACCCTTTGTGGCCGTTGACTGCGGTGCACTTACCAACGAACTGGCCGCCAGCGAGTTATTCGGACACGCCAAAGGCTCTTTTACCGATGCCCATACCGAAAAAGAAGGGCAGTTTCAATTGGCCAACGGCGGAACCCTGTTTCTTGATGAAATTGGCAACCTCTCTTACGAAAATCAGCTGAAGCTGCTCAGGGCCACGCAGGAACGTAAAGTAAGAAAAATAGGCGGAACCCGGGATGTGGATATTGATGTACGCATTATCGTGGCTACCAACGACGACCTTTCGGCCAGCGTGCAAAGAGGGTCGTTCAGAGAAGACCTCTTTCACCGCCTCAACGAATTTAAAATCAACATTCCGCCGCTTCGTCAGCGCGGGGAAGACATTATGCTCTTTGCCAGCTTTTTTCTTGATCAGGCAAATGCTGAGCTGAAAAAAGAAGTTGCCGGCTTCGACAATGCCTCAGCCACTGCCATGCTGAATTACCGCTGGCCGGGCAACATCAGGGAACTGAAAAATGCTGTAAAACGCGCAGTTCTGCTGGCATCGGCTGGCGTAATTACCTCCACCGAGCTGCCCCAGGAAATGTTTGCCGACAAAACTCCAGCAATCGAAACCCCGAATCGCCCCAACACCACCGACCTGAAGTCAATTGCAGAAACCCAGGAAAAAAGCACGATACTCAATGTGCTTAAACAGGTACATTACAACAAAACCAAAGCAGCACAGCTGTTGAATATTGACCGCAAAACCCTGTACAACAAGATGAAACTGTACGGGATTGAAGGGTAATACCCACACATAAAAAATACAACCATGAAAAAATCTTTGATTTCCTATTTCCTTCCTGTTATCACAGTATTTGCTCTTACAGCCTGCGGAGACTTATCCAGGGAGGTAGAAGAGAAACTCAATGAACTCAACACCAAAACAGAGTCATTGGATTCGCTGGTAAATCAGGAATTTGAAAAAGTGCTGACGCTGGACTCCCTGATTAATTCCGAAAGTGAAAAGGTGAAAAAGTTAGATTCGTTAATTGATAAATCTGCTTCCAGAATTGACTCCATCTCCAACCGGGGCAGTAAAATCCTTGAAAAATTCAACAATTGATTTTGCGGGGGAGTGGAAAGGATGAATTTAAACCAAACTGCACGGGGAGGAAACGCAGTGGTTTACCTCCCACCGATGGCGGGATGGTGGAAACGAAATTCCTCCATGCTGGGAAGGGTTCTACATTTCAGCTATATCCTCTTCACTTAAACCTGTCAACTCAGCAATATCCTTGACCGGCATTCCTTTTTGTTTTGCATTAAGGGCTACCTTTCTCATTCCGATTTGCTCGCCTTTCTGTAGTCCGATTTGCTCGCCTTTCTGCAGTCCGATTTGCTCACCTTCAGCAATACCTTCGGCCTTGGCTGTATCGAGAGAGTTTTTTAAATCCCTGTAATATTTTAAACTGTCTTCGTAGTTTTGGTGTTCAGTTTTGCTGAATTTCGCTATTTCGGCTGTTAAAAACAACTTTTCAAAAATGTTTTCACTCAATTTGTCGGGAATCCTGTCAAGTTTGTTCAGATTTTTTAATACAAACATCCACTTTTCGAAACGGGTTTCAAGTTCGTTTACACTCTTGTTAAATTTTGGCATTTGAAGGTAAATGAAGGTAAGTTTGTCGTAAAATACCTTGTGAGTAATAATATCCGACAATTTTACATCGTACCTGTATTTATCGGGTTCGGCTTTATCTTCATCAAAAATAAAATCCAAAATAGCAATGGTGTATATTTTTTTAAGTTCAAAATCCCACTCACTACCTTTTACCGCCTGTTCCTGTATAGGGAATGTTGAATAATACAATGTTCTGTCTTTAAAAAACTTTTGTTTGGTTTTTTGCAGCTCTACGATAAACTTCTCGCCTCCTGCGTTTGTACAATACAAATCAAATATTGCTCTGCGGTTTAATTCAGATGTTCCGAGGTATTCGGTTTTCAGATAGGTAAGTTCTACTATTTCGCCTTGCTCCTCTTTAAGCAATTCATTCAAAAAATCCATTAACAAGTCTTTATTGGGCTCTTCTCCAAAAAGCCTTTTAAATCCAAAGTCGGTAAATGGATTTACGAATTTCTCTCGGAATTCTGACATTGCCTGTTTTGTTTTTTCTAGTAACAAAGATAATTGATTTTAAAATCGGTTTCACATTTTTATCAATCAAGCTCAGGTCAGTGCAGTGAAAATTAATGGGTAGCTTTTAAATTCCAATGCAAATTTATTGGTTTTTTAAAATAATCGCCAAAGTTTCGGGGACCTTAAAAGCATACTGACAAACTCCCCTTTCCAAACCCAGCTCTTCCCAAAACACAAATCCATAAAACGCTGGCATCCAGCACTTGAACAAACAAAAGAAAACATAAAATGCAATAAATACTTTTTTCTGTCCATTTGCTGAAACGAATACAAGTGAGCAGATCACTGCATTTTATTACATTTTTGTTATTGATAACTCACAAAACGCCTGCTTTATAAACTTCCATTGCACATTTCTCTATTGCACAATGAAATTAAATCTTGTAAGTTTGCCCTATGATCGTTACAGGCATTTTTATCAGGATTCACAAGTGGCGGGTGCGCAACATCGGGCACCGCAATTTTGTACTTATTCTCGCCCTGATAATTGGCCTGATCAGCGGCCTTGCCGCCGTACTTCTCAAAAATACAGTCCATTACACCCACTTCTTTCTTACCCGCGGGTTCGATGCCCGGGATGGCAACCTGCTCTATCTGGCTTATCCGCTTTTCGGAATGGCCCTCACCGTTTTGTTTGTGCGGTATGTGGTTAAAGACAACATTTCGCACGGGGTAAGCCGCATTTTATATGCCATTTCAAAAAACAACGGTTTCATCAGGTCGCACAACAACTATTCGTCGCTGGTAGCCAGTACCATCACTGTAGGTTTTGGAGGGTCGGTCGGGCTGGAGGCGCCCATTGTGCTTACCGGTGCTTCCATTGGCTCCAACTTAGCCAGGGTAATGCGTATGGATTACAAAACCATGACCCTGATGATAGGCTGCGGGGCAGCAGGTGCTATTGCCGGAATTTTCAAAGCTCCCATTGCTGCCCTTATTTTTGCCCTGGAAGTACTGATGCTCGACCTCACCATGGCTTCACTGATACCCCTGCTTATTGCAGCCGTTACCGGAGCCTCCATTTCGGCATTTCTTATGGGAAGTGCAGTAATTTTCACCTTCAGCGTATCCGAACCCTTTAATCTGGCCAACATTCCCTTTTACATTATTCTTGGGATTGTTACCGGCCTGGTTTCGCTGTATTTTACCCGGGCCAACATCTTTATCGAAAGCAGGATCGGAAAAATCAAAAGGCCGCTGAACAAGCTGCTTATCGGAGGAATTACCGTAAGTACACTGATTTTTATCCTGCCACCGCTTTACGGCGAAGGTTACGAAGTACTTACTGCCATCCTGAATGGCCGTGGCGACGACATTCTCAACAACTCTTTCTTTTACAGCTTCCGCGAAAATCACTGGCTTTTCATGATTTTTCTGTTGCTGGTGCTGTTCCTCAAGGTGGTAGCCATGGCTTTTACAACTGCCGGAGGCGGAGTGGGCGGAATTTTTGCTCCATCGCTGTTTATGGGTGGTGTCGCCGGATTCCTCACCTCGCGCTTTATTAACTTCTTTGGTTATCACCAGCTTCCCGAAGGAAATTTTGCCCTGGCCGGAATGGCTGGCGTAATGGCTGCCGTAATGCATGCCCCGCTCACCGCCATATTCCTGATTGCAGAAATCACCGGCGGCTACGAGCTGTTTATTCCACTCATGATTACTGCCACCATTTCGTACCTCACCATTAACCTTTACGAACCACACAGCATCTACACCAAGCGGCTGGCTGCACGCAACGAACTGATTACCCACGACAAGGACAAAGCGGCGCTTTCGCGGATGAGCATTCAGCGCCTCATCGAAAACAATTTCCTTACCATTGGCCCCGACAATACGCTGGGCGAACTGGTAAAAGTAATTGCACAATCATCACGCAATGTTTTTCCGGTTACCGATGAACAGAATAACTTCCTGGGCGTTGTTTTTATCAACGACATCAGGCACATCATGTTCAATCATGAGTTATACGATTCAACCTATGTGCGCAACCTGATGTATATGCCTGAGCCCCTGGTAAGTATTGATGAAAGTATGGAAGATGTTGCCCAGAAGTTCAGCGAATGTGCTCATTACAACCTTCCGGTGCTCAACAAAGGCAAATACATTGGTTTTGTGTCGCGGGCCAACGTTTTTTCGGCCTACCGCAGCCTGATAAAGGAATACTCTACCGATTGATGCGGTAACAAAAAGCGATTTTTTACCAGGTAGTTCAATTAACGGAACAGTTCAAAAAGAAGCAGCATGATTTTCCGCAAGGCGAATCTCAAATAAAATACTACAAAACCTGCACAGGAAATTTACAAACAGGAAACTAATTACAATGAACACCAGCCCCCTGCGGAATAACCTCACTTTCTTTATTACACTTACGGTTTACTGGCTTTTTCAGCTTTTGCTGCTACTGATTCACGGGTACAAAGACAGTTTCCTGCTGCTCAATTCCTTGCATTTCAGTGCCCTGGATTATCCTATGTTTGTACTCACACATCTGGGCGACCCGCTTATCATCACCTCATTGCTGGCATTGTTGCTTTCTGGCCGCAACCCTCAGGGAGTATTGTATATAATTGTAGCTGTAACGCTTACCGGTTTGTTTGGGCAGCTGCTGAAAAATACCTTTTTTGAAGGCTGGGACCGTCCGCTTCAGGTTTTCAGGGAGATTGCCGGGGTGCACACCGTAGCCGGATACAAAATGTATCACAATTCCTTTCCTTCTGGACACAGTATTGTAGTGGCTGCTGCAATCACTGCTGCCATGCTCATCAGTAAAACCGGGAAATGGATGCAGGTGTCTGCCGCACTTTTTGTAGCCCTGGTTTCGTACACCCGAACCTATGTGGGCGTGCATTTCCCGGGCGATGTGCTTACAGGTACTCTTATTGGCAGCGCCGGAGCCATATTGCTCTTCAGGCCTGTTTACGGAAACCTGATCAAAAGGAACAATTCGGGAAGTGATTCGCGCAAAGGCCGTACTTTAAAAACCCTGCATATCATTGCCGTCGTCAGCTTTGTGCTGGGCATCTATCTGATTGCAGAATCCTTATCCTGACAAAAGCTACAGAACCGATGAAAATCATAACATACAACGTAAACGGAATTCGTGCAGCCCTCACCAAAGGCCTGATTACCTGGCTGATGAATGAAAAGCCAGATGTACTATGCCTTCAGGAAACCAAAGCACAGCCCGACCAGATACCTGTTGAGGAGTTTGAAGCCCTGGGGTACCACTGCCACTGGTTTTCGGCTGAGAAAAAAGGATACAGCGGAGTTGGGCTCCTCAGCCTGAAAAAGCCGGATCAGGTGGTGTATGGTATGGGCATTGACCGCTACGATGCCGAAGGGCGGCTGATCAGAGCCGATTTCGGCGACCTCAGCATCATAAGCGCCTATCATCCGTCAGGAACAACCGGCGATGAACGGCAGGCATTTAAGATGGAATGGCTCGATGATTTTTATGATTTTGCCCACGATCTGGCCGACGAAAGGCCCAATCTGGTGCTCTCGGGCGATTACAACATCTGCCACCGCCCCATCGACATCCACGATCCGGTGCGCAATGCCACCAATTCAGGATTTCTGCCCGAAGAACGGGAATGGATGGAAGACTTTCTGAACAGTGGATTTACCGATACTTTCAGGTATTTCAACAAACATCCGCATCACTACACCTGGTGGAGCTACCGGGCTGGCGCAAGAACCAGAAATCTGGGCTGGCGCATAGATTACAACATGACTTCCGAACCCCTGAGAAACCGCCTGAGCGGAGCCTGGATTCTTCCCTCAGCCATGCACTCCGATCACTGCCCGGCAGTGCTGGAATTGTTTGATTGATTCAGTAAGTTAATACTCAGGCATTTCTACCTTTCCCATAAACAATAGTGCATTGGTGGTGCGCTCGCGGATGGCAAAAATAAACGGCCGGTTGATGAGCATGGTTTCCGGCAGGCTGGTAAGTTCCACTCCTATGGTTGTTACAGCTGCAGCCTCGGTGCCTTCTTCATTTACATCTACAAAAGTGTTCTGCTTTACAAAGCTCACAAACAGATCGGCATCGGCAATGCCTGTAAGGTCGGCTAATCCTGGGACAAAGGCATCGTTCATCCCCAGCGCACTGAGCTGATCGTTGAGCACTTTTTCGTAAGAGAACTTAAACCGGGGCATGGACAATTCGTTGGAAATCAAAGATGCATCATCTAATCTGCCGGTAATTTCACTCCATTTGCCGCCGGTAAAGCCTGGTAAAAATTCCTGAATGCTATTCTGAGGAATCAGCAATACCATGGCGAAATTCTGTCTTCCGTAAGGCAGCTCCACAGTGGTGTAATCGTTGCCCGATGCCTGACGATAGGATATTTTGGAGCGCATCATATCCACCTGCACCGCACCCTGGCCCTCCGGGTAAAAGTCCTGTTTCGAGGTGAGGGATTTATCAAACTGATAAGTCCAGTTTCCTTTAAAGTACAGGGCATTCATCAGAAACATGACTGCATCCGGCGAAATCTCGTTCAGTACTTTTGTAATTTTGTTATTGGTATGATCAGCAGCCCAGCCATTGATGGTATTGAGGGCCTGTGGCGAATAAAAATCCAGGGCTTGTGCCTCGGCATTGTATTCCTGCTGAAGCGTTGACAAAAACTCCTGCTTTACTTCAAAACCCTGCCTGTAAAAACAAGCATTGGCTAAGCTGAGTTTCACTTCTGGATCCGCGGCAAGCAGTTGTGCTGAAAGGGTTTTGTAAAGCTGATTAATTTCATCAGGAGTCATGTTGCCATAACCCAGCATTGAGGCAATTTGTGATAAGGTTTCGCCACGGCTTCCGTTCAGCAGCATACTCAGGGCTGAGGATGCGCTCACCGGCGAAAGCATGATGTTCTCGTTGTTTCCGGTGGCTATTGCCGAAAATAGTTCCACCCCAAAATGATTTCCGGCTTCGATAATTGCAGCCCCCTTTTCGGGAAGTTCAATAATAACAGGCTCTTTGGGGGTGTTGTCAGAATCCTTTTTGCAGGATATCAGAAACGAAAACGAAAGCAAGGTCAGCAACAGAATGGAGGTTCTCATACTTTTGTGGTTTAAACGACAGTGAATTACTACAAAAATCATGCAGAGATTTGGTTTGCAATGGTGAATAAGAATAAATTTTATCCGATCTACCATCTTCAAACCGTTCAACTTACAGAGCAGACAAAACCTGGCTAAAGTTTTGGGCCAGCGATGCTTAAAAGTAAAAATCAGGTACCTATGTTCACTTAAGACATCAGCATACATCAGGCAAACCCATCCACTTTTTTAATTCTTTGTATTGGGCTTCATCCGGGAAACGGAAGAATAATTGCCTGCTTTAATTTCACTTCAGTCTGTTTATCTGATCAGGGTAACACTTCCCGAAACCGGACTAGAAACAAGGCGTGTAACATAAGAAGGAGCTTCAAACGCAATTACATACGCATATACTCCCGGAGGCAGAGGTACACCATCTGCAGTACCATCCCATCCTTCGGACGGATTGGTGGTTTCGTAAAGCAACTGACCCCATCTGCTGTAGATCTGCATAAAGTAACTGCCTGGTTCCCAGCCCCTGAATATCGGTCTGAAGACATCGTTCAATCCGTCGCTGTTGGGAGTAAATGCGTTGGGCAGCAACAAATCAATGGTACAAGGCACCAATGCTACTGAATCGGCGGCCATACATCCCTTTTCGTTGGTAACCACTACCGAATAAAGGCCCGGATCCATCGCCAGCATGGTTTGTGCCGTACTTCCGTCTTGCCACAGGTAGGATTCAAAACCGTTGCCCGGATCGAGGAGCTGTGGCTGTCCGTAACAAACGGTATCGGCATAACCTAAGTAAATGATGGGTTTGGCGTTTACAATCAGGTCGAGCGATTCTTCATCTGAACATTCATCGGTGTTGGTCGCCCGTACTGTGTAATGTCCGTGATCGTTTGAGCCAAGTGCGCCCAGCTGCCATTCGGCTGACAGATGAGTATGTCCTGTCGGGCCTGTCCACAAATAAGAGAGTTCTTCTCCTCCGAATGATGCTGCCCTCAGGGTTAAGGTATCACCTTCACAGAATTCTCCTGCACCACTTACATACAAGGCAGGGGCAGGTTTGATGATGGCTTGTCCGGGAACCATAACTTCCTGAACCTGATACCCTCCTGAAGCAAAGATGTTGCACTGAATGCTGTTCCAGCTGATGTTTGCCAGACCCGGCATCAAGGCTTCAAATCCAATGGAGAACAGGTTTTCATTTTCCGGAATGGTAATGGATCCGGTGTATGCCGAGAAGCTGATTATCAATGTATTGCCATTCAGCTGATACCGGAATTCTCCGTTCGGGGTATCCAATACCGGATTCTTCATAAATAAGTCCATGAATGCGAGCATAGCAGGGTCAAATTCCAGCTCCAGCGTAAAGGATGAAATGTCGGTAAAATTGCGCGAGCCAACAGGAATGGTAACCGGCACATTCATACAGAACGACACGGTATCGGCTGAAACCAGCACGTTTCCATCCACCTGATTAAGAATTTCGAAATCAAGACTATCCACACAACCATTGGCATCCTGAACGTAAGCCATGTAATGTCCTGCCATCAGGTCATTGAATACTCTGTCGCCCTGCCAGGTATTTCCTGTAATGGAATATTGCAAAGGAGTTGCATAGCCGCTCGCTACAATCACCACACTACCGTTGGGCAGCCAGAAGGTGGTGTGTGTGAGTTCAGTTTCAATAATATCCGGGCCAGCCAGGTAATTTATTTCAACAATCTGTGACTCAGCGGTACATCCATTTTCATCACGTGCCAGCACTGTGTAAATTCCGGCAGGCAAACCGGCAAACAGCTGTTCTGTCTGCCACCCGGTAACACCGGACAGGCTGTATTCATATAAACCTGTTCCTCCTGTGGCCGATGCGGTGATGCTGCCGTTGTCATCCGAGCAAATTGAAGGCAACGCCTGTGCAATGAGCTGCAGCGGTTCGGGCTGAGTTAATAATACGGTTGCCTGTGCTGTAAAGCCAACAGCATCGGTTACTGTAACCGTATAGCTGCCAGCTGCGAGATTGATGGCAGTGGTTCCAGATTGTGTGGCCGGATCGTTCCAACTGTACTGATATGGAGCTATCCCACCCTGGGCACTGGCAAGCAATTGCCCGTCAGCTGCACCGAAACATGAAATTTGTTTGGTCACTGTTGCTGTTACGGTAAGTTGTGATGCCGGCTCTGTAAGTATTACCGAGCCTTCAGCGACACATCCGTTGGCATCGGTTACAGTAACCGTATATAAACCGGAGGTGAGCCCGTTGATGGTTTGGGTGGTTGCTCCATTGTTCCACAGATAAGTGTAGCCCGGAGTGCCGCCTGCCGGAGTTGCAGTGGCCTGACCATCGCTTCCGCCGGGAGCTGAAGGATTGTCGCCGATCACATTGACTGTCAGCTGTTCAGGCTGCGTAATGGTAACACTGGCACTGGCAGTTGCTCCCAAAGCATCGGTAACGATCACGGTATAATTGCCCGGAGTCAGTCCGGTAGCTGTGGCAGAGGTTTGTGCAAATGCATCATTCCACAGATAGGTATAAGGGGGCATGCCGCCGGTTACAAAGGCTGTGGCTTCGCCATCGCTTCCACCAAAACAGCTGACATGCTGTACATTGATAATGGTAACCGCCAGTTCAGGCAATGGATCGGTTAATGTGATGCTTTCGCTTGCGGTACATCCATTGGCATCGGTAACCATTACGGTATAGGTACCGGCCGTGAGTCCGGTGGCAGTGGCGGTGGTTTGGGCCAGTGCATCGTCCCACAGATAAGAATAAGCCGGAGTGCCGCCGCTAACAGTAGCAGTAGCGGTTCCATCTGTGCCGCCGGGTGTGGTGGGGCTGGTTCCTGTAACGCTGACCAACAGTTCATCGGGTTGCGTAATGGTAACAGAGGCACTAACAGTTGCTCCTAATGCATCGGTTATGGTAACGTTGTAATCGCCTGCAGCCAGGCCTGTGGCGGTGGCGGTAGTCTGCGCCAGCGGATCATCCCACTGATAGATATAAGCAGGTGTTCCGCCGGTTACAAAGGCTGTGGCTTCGCCATCGCTTCCACCAAAACAGCTGACATGCTGTACATTGATAATGGTAACCGCCAGTTCAGGCAATGGATCGGTTAATGTGATGCT
>JANJXJ010000055.1 GCA_024709105.1 Lentimicrobium sp.
AATGTGGTATTACAAGGGAATTATGCTAAAGATGCAGAATTCATTTACAACTATGGAAGCCGTTAAGTTTGAAGAAAACGTCAGCATCCCTGCAGAAAAGTTTGAGGTTCCATCCGGAATTCAAATCTCCGAAATGCCTTCAATGTTTTGAGTAATATGAAAACCACTGAAAGAAATATTTTAAAGAATGCGGTCATTTTGGCCGCATTCTTTGCTCTGCTTCAGTTTTCTGTTATGGCCCAGTACACACACAAGCCAGTGGTGGTATTTATGGATAAATCTGCACACATTGAGCAGAGTGGAAGAACCATTACTGGCGAGGGGTGGGAAGGGATTACTTTTCCTGAAGAGGGCAAAGGAACACCAATGTCAGGATGGGATGCCACATTCCGCAAAAAGTTTAACGAAAATTTCCGCTACATGGTGAATCAACTTGATTCTGAATTAGCCGAAACACGGATGCAGGGAGAAGATGGAGGCAGAGTTAATTTTGAAGTTAATCTCTATATTTTCTGCATTCATGATTGCGAACCTTGCAGCGGTCCGGAGGCTTATTCGCAGGAATATCTTGCTGTTTACTCCGAGTTTGTTGATGCAGCTACCCGACAGATTCTTCATATTGAAAAAACAGAAGCTGAATTCACAATAGAAGGTGAACCTAACCTTCAGGAATCGGTTGACAGAGCCTGGAGCGAATTTCTTCGAAGCTATATCAAAACTGCCGCTTTGCGAACCATTATAAAGAATATCACCCAAATCACTGATGCCGTAATTACGTTCAAACCTGCCGACGCTTCTGAAGAAATACCTATGAAAGCTGATGGCAAAAAGCGGGGATGGGTGGAAATAAAGTCAATAAATTCCGAAAAAGCTTCATATCCGGTTGGCGAAAATTCAAACAATGCCTTGACTGAATATGAGCTTTCTTGTAAAAACGGAGTATTGTTCGACATGAGTGGACAGCCTGCACAGAAAGTTCGATTTAAAGGTCATGAATTTGTGGAAATGAAGGATGACTTTAAAATCGAATATGAAGTCTATAACTGCGACGAAATTTGTGATAAAATAGATCTTTTCAGATTACGGATAGTGAGTCAGAACGGGCAGAACATTTCGATGGATCTGGTTGAGAAGAAAGAAGAATTCGCATGCTACGGATATACATTAAACCTTAATTTTAGTTTTACTAGTGAGGCTTATGGCGAAATATTGATTGATGCCTTCTGGAAGTGCTTTAACATAAATTTTGGGCAGGAGGGCAAAAGCCCGGTAACCCTCGATATGGAATCAGCTTATTCCGGTAATGGATTATTAGATGTTGAATACGGAGCACCTCTTTCGCCTCCCTTTGTAATTCCGATGCCCGAAGATTTAGAAGTGGTTCATCTTTCAGGTGTTATCCTTGACCATAAACCTGATATGGTATCCTTTTCCTGCTCTGGTGGTGCATATTCTCCCGAAGGAGGAATATCAAACTGGTACATCAACTATGAAGATGAATACCTGACCGATCCTCCTGATTTGGTTTGGGTTAAAAAGTCCACCCCTGCTGTTGATATATGTGGAGGTGTAGTTAGTCCCGGTGTTTATCTTACCTGGCAGTTTGATATTTGGGGTATTATTCCCGACTTTGGTCCACAACAAATGTTTCAGATTGAAGCAAGTTATTGCTATACAAATCTTATAAATGCCGGTCATGATAACAATAAGATCATGGGTGCATTTCTCGATGCCAGAGTTCCTCAATCTGCAATAGACAATATGAAATCAGGCAAACCTTTTGAATTTACAATCGAAAGTCAGGGAGGAGCTGTTTATACTATAACAGGTATACCAGATTCTTACTAGTTAGATATAGTGCTGTTCTGTTTTATTTTAAAAGAACTAGATTTTTTTAAATTGACAAAGTCTGGTCAAAAATATAATGTAACAGTTCAGATAATTGTGTTTTTTTTAGCAATCAAGAGCGAAAAGTGTCTGATAATGATTTTCTTGTGTTGGCTTTTCTGGATGCATAATTATGCATTGAAAACCAGTTACATGATTGGATTCGATTTATTTTTTCCATTTGCCGGACTTACTAAATCCATTTTTTCTGATCAGTCTCATCGCTCTATTTTTTATTTGAGTCTTTTTTAATAACCTTTTAATACTGATTAGATGAAAAGAATGAAAATGATTCGTGAGGCTTTTGTGGTGCTCATTTTTTTGCTAAACATCCTTACTGCAGGTTATGCTCAAAACAGTTCGTGCAGCAAACTTGATGAATCAGAGGTGGCGGGCCTGCTCAGGCAGGCTGCTGAACTCGAACAATCGGGTGATGAAGCCGGGGCGAAAGCACTTATGGAACAAGCAGCCCGGCTTACTGAAGCCGACCTTTTGCAGGCAATTGAGCAACCCTTTCCCGATCCTCAGGGCCTCTATTGTAAAGACAATCCAACTGTGAAGCATATTGCCTGTATTCTGAAGCTTACAGCCAGAGTTGAGTTGACTGGCAATTCCGACCTGTCAGCCAGGGGTATGCAGCGTGCCGCAGAAGGGGTTGACTTCTGGACTTCGCAGTTTGCTCATACTCCGGTTCCCGA
>JANJXJ010000072.1 GCA_024709105.1 Lentimicrobium sp.
TGCTCGGGATGCATGTGAAACATATTGCTCCTCTTGACCCGTTTTACCACTTAAATGCTCAGTTTCGCGACAGCGATCGATTTGAAAAATCCGTGAAGATTCGTCACATTCGCGTAACCGTGTCTCGGCCTTAGACGAGATATGTGTTCCATATCGGGAATTTGTTTTTTACGCTGCGCCTCGCCCCCGCATCCTGCGGGGTACCCCACCGCATCCTGCGGGGCGCGCCTCCGGGGCTGCCAAAAAAAGCCCATTAACAAATCCTCACATCAACAAATTCTCAAATCATCAAATCATTACCCCGACCGAAGGCGCGCCCCGAAGTAGCGCAGTGAAAGCGGGGGAGCTCAGCGTTAGCCCCGCCAGAGGTGGTGGAAGCTAATCTTTTTGCACCTCATCCCCCCTTCGGGTACCTTCTCCTCAAGGAGAAGGACAATTCTAACTTAACCTGGTGAATTCATTTATCTGTCCCCCGACCGAAGGCGCGCCCCGCAGTAGCGCAGCGAAAGCGGGGGAGACAGCTGTAGTAATCTTTGAATCTTTGCGTAGCGTAGCGGAGTCCCGCCTTTTCGGCGGGAAATCCTTGAATCCTTGAATCCTTGAATCTTTGAATCATCTAATCATCTAATCATCTAATCAACCAATCATCTAATCCCTTATTCCTTAAACATTTCAAACATCCTGGCCAGCGACTGTGCATAAAAATCAATCTGAATCAGGCGGGTACGTTCCACTCCTTTAATTTTTACCACCTCGCTCAGATAATCATTAAGTGATTGAATAAGAATACGTTTTCCGCTGTTTTCGAGCCAATACGAGCCATCGGGTTTAACCGAATAACAATCGGTGGTGAATACCTGCTGCGAAGCCAGTCCAAACACCACATAATCGGCCCACACCCTGTAGCGTTCAATTACATCGTACACCAGAACCGGGCGGTTGTAGTCGTCGCGGTGCATTACGCCAATATAAGGATCAATGCCCGATCTGATGAGTGCACCCTCTACCTTTCCGTAAAGCATACCATAGGCATAATTGAGCAGCATATTAAACACATCGGTGGCCGGATTTTGAGAGCGGTTCTGAAACCTGAGGTTCCCGGGCAAACAAGCCGAAATGGCTGCAAAATAGTACTTTGATGCCGATCCCTCCCATCCCCTGAAAGTGGGCAACACATCCTGCAATGTTTCACCTGAGGCTGTTTTCAGCTTTTCGCGTATGTTTTGTATGCGCTCAATGCTATGCTTGTGGATCTCGCGCAGCGACTTATCGGCAGAGGTTATTGACAATAATAAAGCAACCTGATTATCGAGTTTTTCGCCAATCAGCTCTTTAAGCCATTCAATGGAAGCCTTGCTATCCACAAAAGCCAGTTGCCTGCGCCTGATGGTACTCACCGATCCGTACTTTACGCTCCATATTCTGCCCGAAGGTTTGCCGCTTCCATCTACAAAAAGCACTTCTATTTCGCGCTCAATGGCCAGCAGGGCAGCATCTGAACTGATGCGCGCTCCCTTGCTTATCAATATGCTTCTGAGTTTATCGGGATCTATCAACTGCCGCCCGTCGCTGTGTGTTACCACAAACATCTGGTTTTCTACCTGTAGTGAAGTGCCAAAAGTATTCAGAACCAACTCCATATTACAAGTTTAGCAGGTTTAATCTTCAATCAGTTCAAGTACCATCTGGTAAACAATATCCACAAAAGGAGGAGAGCACTGACTTTTGGTGGACTTTACCACCGAAAAACCCCTTTTCCCGAAAAAAACATTCAGCTCAGCATAATGGGAGCCTGCTTCAAAGCCAAACTGTTTGCCAAACTGAATGGGGAGACTGCTTTTGAGCTCGATGCCTACCTCGGTACAACGCTCTTTTATTTCTTCTTCGAGTTCGGTTACCTCTTCGGGCACATAATATGTTTTGGTTTTGGGTTTGGCCCTGAAGTTGGGATTCAGTTTGCGCTTGATGGTTTCCAGCACTTCATCGGGCAGTTCCTCAGCCGGCTCAGCAGCAGCAGCTTCTTCCAAAAAGCCGGCATAATCTTTTTCCAATTTTTTGCCTAAAGCTATTGCTTCGTCAACCTCTCCGGCCGAATCAAAATCAATCCATTGTGCTGCGTCAACCAGATCGTAAAAAGGATTCTGCCACAATTCGGGATCGTAGCATAAAAATGTAGCCCGTGTAACATCGCTGGTGCGCTTGTCAATCACCTGCTGCAGATTGTGATATCGGGCAAAGCCTTCGGCAAAAACCTTATAAAACAAGGTGTATTTTCCGTGATCGGTAAAGGCTTCCTTGAGGCCAAATACCAATTTAAGGCCATCGCCCCCGGGCGAAGTAAACATAAGGGCAATGCGCTCGTCGTGTTTCAGCACCTTTTTCAGCTCTTCGGCATTGGTTTCCTTGCTGCTGAGGTGATCAAAATCAAGAATAAAGCACTGTATCCTGGCAAAATTTTCGGTTTTGCGATATGGCGGATAAAAGATTCCGCAGGTAACATAGGGCAGATCCTTTTTTAATTCCTGATAGGCTTTCTGGTCAATGCCTCCCACCCGCCTGAGCTGTTCGGTTTTTTCTTTCAAACCATACAAGGGTTCTTTAATCGCCTGTATCAGCTCAGCCAGTTCCATAGGCTCCAGCTTATCGGGGGTAGCTGAGGTGATGTTTTTTCCAAACTGCATGTCAATCATAGCGGGTAATAATTTTTGTTATTGAATTGATCTTTTTTTACAAAAACGATAAAAAATCCGGCCCGGTAAATTTGAGGCTGAATTGGAAATGGTAATGTAAAATTAGAAAATCTTTTTCAAGCATATAATGAAAGAATTAAAAAAAATATCTGCCCCTTATCAACAACTGTTATAATTTGCAGGAGTTTGGCAAAGCAAAATCGTAATTTAGAAAATATCAACTCAATTACAGGCATATTTTCCAAACCGGAAAATGACTACATTTATCGCAAAAAGCAAACCATGACAAAAAAGCGCAAACCGCTTACATTTGTTGAAACCATGCGGCTGATTAAAAAGGCAGGGTTGGGCGGGGGCGCAGTGCTTAAGGCCGGCGACATAAAGGAAATGCCGCTTGAGGAGCTGAACGGTCGCATCAGGAAATTGCTTGGAATTTATGAAACAGCCAAAAAAACGCCGGGTATGATTTTTCTGGTAATGTATGATATAGAAAACAACAAGGTGCGGACACATATAGCCAAATACCTGATCAGGAAAGGTTGTATAAGGTTGCAGAAATCGGTATTTATAGCCCAGAAACCACGCAATGTATTTGATGAGTTGCACAACACCTTAAAAGAAGTGCAGGATATGTACGACAACGAAGACAGCATTATGCTGCTTCCGGTTTCGACCGACGAAATACATGCCATGCGTGTAATCGGTCAAAACATAAGTTTTGAGATGATTACCGGCAACCCCAACACCATTATTTTTTGAAAAAAAGGCTTATATTTGTGGCAATTAAGAGTTTATTAAAAAAATACCGGCAGGTGATTTTACAACAAAACAAAGCAGTAATTTTGCACCCCGTTAGCGGGGCCTGTTTTTTTGAGATTTTTGATGCAAAAGTTACAATTTTTGCTTCTAATTGTTTGAATAATTGCACTTTACAAAAAGTGCTGTCAGAGAGTAAGTTCCAAAGCAAGAAGGACTGAGACAACAAATGATGACCCTTTGAGTTGTTTCTGAACAGTCAGAGAGTAAGTTCCAAAGCAAGAAGGACTGAGACAACAGTTTAATTTCAGCAATGCC
>JANJXJ010000100.1 GCA_024709105.1 Lentimicrobium sp.
TCGGGAAAACGATAGGGAATTCACACATTCACAGTATGGATATTCGCCGAAAAACGTTAATTGCAGCAGGCTTTACACGGAATATTTATCAGCCCCTTACATTTCAAAGCCGTTTATAGCAGTAAAAGCTTAATCGGGTAAACTAATTCAAAAGTTTATTGTTAATGCAATCGTTTGCAAAGATATATTTACATTTTTATATTTGTAAAGTGAAAACCCGCCATACAGGTATCAACCTGAAGAAAGAAAATGTAAACCTCAGATGCCATTTTTGTCTGGAAAACCCGGCACATCAGGGTTTTGTTCTGATTTGAATTTGCCTTGAAAAACTTTACCCATGCAGGAAAATACTCCCTACAAACCCAAGAACCACATCCGCATTGTTACTGCGGCTGCCTTATTTGATGGGCACGATGCCGCCATCAATGTAATGAGACGTATTTTACAATCGTCAGGTGCCGAAGTCATTCACCTCGGGCACGACCGCTCTGTTCAGGAAGTGGTGCAATGCGCCATTCAGGAAGATGTACAGGCCATTGCCATAACTTCATATCAGGGCGGGCATATGGAGTATTTTAAGTATATGTACGACTTACTTAATGAAGCAGGTTGTGCGCACATCCGAATTTTCGGAGGTGGCGGTGGTGTTATTTTGCCTCACGAAGCCGAAGAACTTCATGAATATGGTATTGCCCGCATTTATTCGCCCGACGATGGCAGGCAGATGGGGCTTCAGGGTATGATCAACGACCTGCTCAGAAAAGCTGATTTTGAAGTTGGGAATCCTTCAGGTTTTGCTGCTGATGAGGTAAGAGCCGGCAATATAAGGGCAATTTCATCATTGATTACCATTGCAGAGAATCATCCTGAAAAGGTAAAAGAGATAGCCAAACAACTGAAACAGAACTGCCGCGAACTTTCAAGTCCCGTGCTGGGAATAACCGGAACAGGCGGTGCGGGCAAATCATCGTTGATTGATGAGTTGGTCAGACGATTCCTGCTTTCAAATCCTGACCGGAAATTAGCCATTCTTTCGGTTGATCCCACCCGTCGCAAAAGCGGGGGAGCATTGCTTGGAGACCGCATCAGAATGAACGCAATCAATTCTCCGAGGGTATTTATGCGAAGCATGGCTACCCGGCAGGCAAATCTGGCATTGTCAAAATACATTAGTGATGCAGTTTGTATCGTTAAAAATGCCGGCTTCGACATGGTGATTCTTGAAAGCTCAGGCATTGGGCAAAGTGATACCGAAATTGTGGATTACGCCGATATTTCGTTGTATGTAATGACTCCTGAATATGGAGCCGCTTCCCAGCTTGAGAAAATTGATATGCTTGACTTTGCCGATGTTATTGCCATCAACAAATCTGACAAGCGCGGAGCTGCCGATGCATTGCGTGATGTGAGAAAACAATACGCTAGAAACCATAAAATATGGGATGCAATTCATCAACCATTGCCTGTTTTTTCGACCCGCGCCTCTCAGTTTAACGATGCAGGGGTAAATGGCCTCTACAATCACCTGATCACTTTGATGAATGAAAAATCGGGGAAGGAATTTAATCAATACTTTGCAGGGGCCGGCGAAGATGAAGATGTTGCAGCCATCATTCCTCCGGCAAGGGTAAGGTACCTCTCCGAAATCAGCGATACTGTGCGGGGTTATAACAAGCACACCGATAAACTGGCCAAAGAAGCATCCGAACTGCAATCCTTACAGAGAGCCGCAGATTTATTAAAGGACGCAACACCCGAATTTTCAGGTATTGTCCAAAAGAAGCTTGAATCATTAAGAAAAACGCTGGGAGAAGAGAATCTTAAAATTCTGGAAACATGGGAAGAGAAGCGCAGAAAGTACTCAAACCCTGAATATATTTATCAGGTGAGGGGCAAGGACATTAAGGTTCAGACTTATTCAGAATCGCTTTCGCATACTCAGGTGCCGAAAATTTCAATGCCAAAATATGACAGCTGGGGCGATATTCTTAAATGGAATCTGCGCGAAAATGTTCCCGGGGAGTTTCCCTATGCTGCCGGTGTTTATCCGTTTAAACGTGAAAATGAGGATCCTACCCGCATGTTTGCAGGCGAAGGGGGACCGGAGCGGACCAACAAGCGGTTTCATTATGTATCTGCCGGAATGCCGGCCAGGCGGCTCTCCACAGCATTTGACTCGGTAACACTTTACGGTGCTGATCCCGATGTAAGGCCCGATATTTATGGAAAAATAGGAAATGCCGGAGTTTCGGTCGCCTGCCTTGATGATGCCAAAAAGTTGTACTCTGGCTTTAATCTGGTGGATGCTGCCACATCGGTAAGTATGACCATCAATGGCCCCGCTCCGGCTTTGGTTGGCTTTTTTATGAATGCAGCCATTGATCAGCAATGCGAGTTGTATATCAGGCAACAAGGCCTCGAAGCTGAGGTAGAAAAGAAAATTGAATCACTTTATAAAAAACGCGGCACTCAACGTCCTTCGTATCAGGGCAGCCTGCCCGAAGGAAACAACGGACTTGGACTGATGTTGCTGGGGGTGACCGGCGATCAGGTATTACCGCACGATGTTTACCAAAAAATTAAAACCGAAACCATTTCCAGAGTCAGAGGAACGGTACAGGCCGATATTCTAAAAGAAGATCAGGCGCAAAACACCTGCATTTTCTCCACCGACTTTTCACTAAAAGTGATGGGCGATGTGCAGGATTATTTTATCAGAAATAATGTCCGCAATTTTTATTCAGTTTCCATTTCGGGATATCATATTGCTGAAGCTGGCGCCAATCCTATAACACAGCTTGCCCTTACCCTGGCAAACGGGTTTACATATGTTGAGTATTACCTGTCGAGAGGAATGAAAATTGACGATTTTGCCCCGAACTTTTCGTTTTTCTTTTCTAATGGAATTGATCCCGAATACGCTGTAATGGGCAGAGTTGCGCGGCTGATATGGGCGAAAGCTATGAAATTGAAATACGGGGCCAACGAGCGTTCGCAAATGCTTAAATACCACATACAGACTTCGGGTCGTTCGCTTCATGCACAGGAAATTGCGTTTAACGATATCCGCACTACTCTTCAGGCACTGTATGCCATTTATGATAATTGTAACTCTCTGCATACCAATGCTTACGACGAAGCCATAACCACACCAACCGAAGAGTCGGTGCGCAGGGCAATGGCCATTCAGCTGATTATTAATCATGAACTGGGCCTGGCAAAAAACCAGAATCCGCTTCAGGGCTCTTTTATTATTGAAGAACTCACCGACCTGGTTGAAGAAGCAGTTTTGAAAGAGTTCGACAGGCTCACCGAAAGGGGAGGGGTACTGGGAGCAATGGAAACCATGTATCAGCGAAGCAGAATTCAGGAAGAATCTCTGTACTACGAAAAGCTGAAACACGACGGTACATTGCCCATCATGGGAGTGAACACTTTCCTGTCGTCGGAAGGCTCACCCACGATTATTCCCTCAGAAGTAATTCGCTCAACAACCGAAGAAAAAGATTATCAGGTTTCCATGTTAAAGCAACTCCATAAAACCTGGGAACCAGAAGCTGAAAACACACTTAAAAACCTGCATCATGTGGCGGCAACAAACGGAAATGTGTTTGAAGCCCTTATGGAAGCAGTTAAATACTGTTCTCTGGGACAAATTACCAGTGAGTTGTTCAGAGTTGGCGGGCAGTACAGAAGGAATATGTGAGAGAATTAATAAAGCACAATTTCCAATTTCCAGGGGCTTTTTTTGACTCATATTCCAATATATGGCGTAAAATATGGAATGCAATTCCATAATTTACGCCAAAATGTGGAATGCAATTCCATAATTTACGCCTGAAGATATAAGTTCAGTTTTTGGTTGATATGGCTTTTTAGTTTCTTTGGTGCACTTAGTAACCTGTTTGACTATTTTACATTTCATCTGAAGAGTCAAAAAGGAAAACTTCCTCAATGCTTACCCCAAAGACCCGGGAAATGTCATATGCCAATTTAAGAGAAGGATTGTATTTATTCTTTTCCAGAAATACTATGGTTTCTCTTCTCACATTCACTTTTTTAGCCAATTCATCCTGTGTCAGGTCAAAACGCGCTCTCAGCTCTTTTATCCTGTTATTCATGCCTGATCCCTCTGAAATTAATGATAAGCCAGCTCAACGCAAATGTTACAGCCATTCCCAGTATTCCGGTTCCAATCAATTGCTCTGTATCCATGGATACTTTGTCTTTGATGTAAATTATGGCCACCCATAAATAAAGAGAAATGTAATAAGACACAGCTGCAGATTTTTGAAGAACACGTTTTGAAAGCTCATCCTCAGTTGGTTCTCCTCTTTTTTCGCTTTTCAGTCGCCTGATTCCAATAAAAAGTGCGAAAATAATTAGCAATCCGATGACCCAAAACTGTATGGTATCGGTTTTGTCAATCGCTCCGGATGCTTTTATCATCCAGAATAAGGTTGTAAGAAGCACAAGGCCAGCAACCACAAAAACAAGCATTGATCTTTTCATGATATTTTGTTATTAAATTCTAACACAAAGTTAGAAAAATATAACATAGAAAGTCAAGTTTTTAGAGAAAAAATTTGGGTAACATGAAAATAATCCTGCAATGGGGGTAGATATGGCTAATGGTTATTTGGTATGATGTTACAATTATATAACCAAATGTACTGCAAACGATGAAAAGATTATTGTTAAAAATACGTGTATGTGAAGTAATTAATACAACAATTAATATTTCTTAATGCGAAGTTATTCAAAGAGGTAGGAAGCATTTTCGCAAGGATTTTTCAGTTTCCTTACCGGTTTGATTTAATCTGAATTTCACTAAAATCAAAAGAAGATACTTCTCAGAACACCCATCCCAAATTTACATAACCAATAATCTTGTCGGTTTGCGGGCTGTAAGAGAAAGTGATTTCAATGGGCCCCAGGGGTGAAGCATAGCCAACTCCCAGCGCAGCACCCAGCAGACCATTATTATTGTATGTGATTTTCTTCAGTTCCTTAAAGTCAAACGAATACGCTCCGGCGTTTGCATTGCCTGACAGGTAGATGTTTTTACCCAGGTTGTATTGCAACCCATAACTTAGGGTAAAAATCGAATTGGTAAGAATCTCATACTCATTCAGGCCCGAAAATGTAACCTGTCTGTTGAGGAAAAGGCTGGTACCTCCCACATTGAACGAGTTAAGAAATCCCTGTTTATACAGGAAGTTGTACCCAAACTGCACTCTTTTAACAGAGCTGAGCCGGGTGTTGAAAGCCCGGTATGACTCCCAAAGTAAATAGGTTTGTATGAAGTTCTCAATTTTAATATCCAGCTCATTCACAGAACTCGTCTGGCCTTCGTTGAGCAGAACTGTAAGGTTTGGATTTTGGTTGTGAAACAATGATGAACGGAGCATAATCCGCCGGCCTGATTGCGGAAAGAGGTTACGGTCAAGACTGAAATAATTCCATTGCAAATGGGTTTCGAAACCTTTAACACTTCCTTTGAGAGAAAGTTCCGATTCTATTCTTGGTTTCAGATACTGATAGAAATAATCACTTCCAACACTCAGATAGCTGTTTTTGCCTGTGGTAAGGTTATATGACAGACTCGTATTGGTGCGGGTTTGTTTATATTCCGAAACCCTTCTGAAATTTTCGAAAAGCGGAAATTCGAATCGGTGTGAGTCAAATCTGAGGCTGGCCCAGCTTTTGCGGGTGTCGTTTAAAAAAGCTGATATTCCGGCCGAAACAGCAGGATTTTTTCCGATAAGCACCTTGGCATATGCCTGTGCATTAGGCAAGAGGAATTGATTTTTTCTCCATCCGGCCATAATTCCTACCCCATTGAAGGTGGAGTAGTTTACACCTGCCATCAGCCGGGTGTCGGGCTTATGGGTGAGTTCAAAAATCAGAATGTTTTTGTTTTTTGCTTTATCAGGAACAAGGGTGTATTGAATCCGGTTGTAATTGTCTGTTGCATATAGCCGGTTTACAGCCCGGGTGATGTCCTGTGCTTTCACAGTATCACCGGCTTTGATTCCCATTTTCCGGTAATGGGAAGGTTTTACTTCTTTACCCCTGCTGACAAACTTTATGGAATCGATGATAAAATATTGTTGCCTGATGGCCGGCGTTTTATTCTGTTTGATTTTGTATTGACCGGCTAGCTGGCTCAACTCATCAATTTTCAGCATGGCAGCCTCTTTTCCTCTTTTTATAATACCTGCAGCTTCATTAAAACTGGCTGCGGAATAGCCGGTAAGATCGGGCTCAATCAGAATATTGGTGAGCTGTTTGTCATAAATAAAATTATGGGCATCAACATAAAAACCCATCTGGTAAATAATATCTACGGGAGTATTTAGTTCATCGGCTTTTCGAAGTCCCTGTGAAACGTTAACGCCAATGATATAATCGGCACCCATATCCCGGGCAACGCTTACCGGGAAGTTTTTTACTACACCGCCATCAATAAGTTTTCTTTCATCGCGAAAAACTGTGGTAAAGATGCTGGGAATGGCCATAGAGGCCCTAATGGCACTTGTTAGATTTCCGTTATTTAACACCACCGGAAGCCCCGTTTCAACATCTGTAGCAACGCAGGCAAACGGTATGGTCATTTGATTGAAATCAGTGGTCTTATATTCATGTAAAAACAATTCATTCAGTGTGTTCCATAGCTGCTGACCTTCAATTGCACCTGTGGGCAGAATAATCTTGCCTTTGTAAAGCGATACTTCTGCCAGACTCTTAGCATAATTTTCTCTATCCTGGGGAGGAATGTTATCGAGGCTGCTTTTGGCAGAGAAAAGCTTATCCCAGTCCATGTTGAGGGCAAACTGCTCAATTTCAGCAGGAGTATAGCCCGATGCATACATGCCGCCAATTATGCTTCCCATACTGGTTCCTGTAACCACTTCGGCTTGTATTCCCAAACTGTCAAGAACCATCAGCACCCCTATGTGAGCCAGGCCTTTTGCTCCGCCTCCGCTTAGTGTAAGGCCGAGTTTCGAAATTTTTTCACGTTCATGGTTTTGTCCATAAGTAATAACAGGGATGGAGAACAACATCCAGAACACTAATAATAAGATGTAACCTTTCTTCATAAATGTTTTATTAAGCCAAATAGAATCAAAGGGTTGGGGATCAACATTGATCAGTTGGTTCCTTCCCAACCAGATGTAGTTCCAGATCAGACATTATGCCTTCGAGGTTCTTGATTTTCGCAGGGTCAATTAAAAAAACCAATTGAATGGCACTGATTTTCTTTATTGACTGAATAATTGTCTGAGGCAGTTCATCGTCATACGGACCACGCATCCCCAGAATAAAATCAGCCTGCTTGTATGCCGGAATTAATTTCCCTGCAGGATGATTATTGCTGATAAGGTAATAATTAGTTCTTTGGGTTGGTTCGTGCCAGATAAACAAGGGATAAGGTATAAGGTTGTTGTCCTTTTCAGAAAAAACAGGCACATCTTCCATTCTCACCAGTTCAAGGGCAGTGTTTTGATTTATAAAGTGAGCCAGCCGGTAGTCCTTGAGCTGAGATGCTATGCCTATAAGCGTTAGATCGGGAAAGGAGATTGGGTCGCTGATCAGTTTCTTTTTGGCCATGGCAGTGGTTTCATGCAAAGATAATTATTCGCAGAGATTAATCCACACGCATGCCAAAGTTTTCAGGGAATGAAAGCCTGAAGATTTATAGGGCATCGCGGTTATAGCCAGCACAATCACAATGATAAAATTGATATAGTAATTACTGAAATAGGTAAGTATTGTTTTCTGGCTAATCACAGGTTACGTCAAAATTGAATACAGGCTAATAATTTTTAATTACATAAATCTATAAAACAAAACCCTTGCTTATCCCGGGTCAATATAGGTTGTTTTGGAATTGTATAAAATCAACATACAAGAATTGAATTTACGGAATTCACTCCGGGAAATTGGTGCTGACTTCAGAAACAATATTACTGAATGGATATCGTCCATCTAACCCTTTCATTATGAACAATTCACAAGCATTAAGGTTTATAGGTAACTGTCTGCATATGTGCTAACATCGGATTTTATCCGTGTTATTTTTATTGCCAGTTGGGTTCTAATCAGTAATAAGGTCGCAGGCATTATTTGAGGAGGCCATTATTGCACGAATTTAACAATTTCGCCCTGAACGTATAAAATGCGCTTCTTAGCTTGTGCATCGGACTTTCATTTACGCTTTTCAATCCACTAAAATGAAACATTTGCTGAAAACCATAATAATTACTTTGCTGATGATTTTCAGCAGTAATCAGACAAAGTCGCAAAATGCGAAACTTGACAGTCTTAACCGGCTTATCAGGAATGAAACCGATGAAAAACTGCGAATTAATCATATGCTTGAAAAAGCTGACCTCCTGGCCATTATCAACCTTGACTCCGCCATCAGTTTTAATCTGAAAATTATAGATGCATCAAAGAAGATAAACTTCGGACTTGGACAGGAGGAGGCAATGCTTAAGCTGGTTCATAATTATACCTATGCGGGGAACTCAGCGGCAGCACTCAAACAGTTGTCTGGTTTAAGGCATTTTGTTGAACAAACCGGGGATTCGGGTAGCTTCGCAAATTACTATTTTATGGCTGGTTTGTATTATGGCATGCAAAGCTTGTATGACTCATCCATATACTTTTTCGAAAAGGCCATTCCGCTTTATGAGAAAATCGGAAACCGGATGCGTACAAGCCAAAGTGCTTCAAATATAGCCATTGCCTATCAGCAGCAATCCAACTATCCCAGGGCTTTGTTTTATCAGCAGAAAGCGCTCAGAATTCAGGAGGAGGACGGGAATCTTTCAACTCAGGCGTATACATTGGTGAATATGGCCAATACCTATCATAATATGGGTGACAACCTGCGTGCTGAAAGTTATTTTCTTAAATCTATTGATCTGGCAAAACGGCAGCAACTTACCAATGTCGAATTGTATGCTTATACCAATCTTTCAAGTATGTTTCTCGATGCGGAGCAATGGCAAAAGGCTTACGATAATGCTATGGAAGCCGTAAAACTTGGAAGAAGAATGGGCGACAAGGGTATTCAGGCGGCAAGTTTGTCAAAAGCGGCTTTGGCTAAAGCAAATCAAAACAAGACCGATGAAGCCCTGCAATTGTCAAAAAATGCCATTGCACTTGCCGACTCAGTTAATCAGCCCATAATTATCCAACAGGCATATTCAAGTATGGGATTTGTTTTGAAATCGCAGAAAAAATGGAGTCAAGCCATTCCCTATTATGAAAGGGCGATGGCTTCCCTTGCGAATGCCGATCTTTTTATAGAGGAAAACGGGAGTCTTTTCAAGGAGTTGTCAGCCTGCTACGAACAAATTGGTAACTCGGCCAAAGCGCTGGAGTTGTATAAAAAATATTCGGTAATCTCCGACTCCATTAACAGCCGGGAAAACATCCGCAGGGCGACTGAGCTTACCATGAATTATGAATTTGAGAAAAAGGAACAAGCTGCCAGGGTGCTTCAGGATGCCAAAGATGAGCTTACCCGAACCCGGATGATAGGACTGGGAAGCGGACTTTTCCTGTCTTTTATCATCATTGTTGGGGCTTTAATTGGCTATAAGGGCAAACAACGCGCCAATGCACAGCTGTTTAAGCAGAAAAAAGAAATTGAAGATACACTTGAGAAACTGAAAGACACACAATCGCAATTGATTCAATCTGAGAAAATGGCTTCTTTGGGCGAACTAACTGCCGGTATTGCCCATGAAATCCAGAATCCGCTAAATTTTGTAAATAATTTTTCGGAAGTGAGCAATGAATTGCTTGCTGAAATTAAGGACGAATTGGCCGCCGGGAATTATCCAATGGCGATTGAACTGCTTGAGGATGTGATGGACAACCTTGCAAAAGTTACCCATCATGGTAAACGGGCTGATGGCATTGTAAAAGGGATGCTTCAGCACAGCCGGAAAAGTATTGGAGAGAAAGTTCCGACCGACATCAATAACCTTACCGATGAATACCTGCGTTTGGCTTATCACGGGATGCGGGCCAGAGACAATACTTTTAACGCAATTATCAAAACCGTCTTTGATCCCCGGATTACCAAAATTGATGTTGTTCCCCAGGATATTGGCCGTGTTGTACTTAACCTGATCAATAATGCTTTGTATGCTGTTGCTGAGAAAAGCAAGGAGGCCAAAGATGCCGGAACTAACTACGAACCTGCAGTTACTCTGACTACCCAAAAAGGGCACAATAACATCGAAATCAAAGTATCAGATAACGGGAATGGGATACCTGATACAATAATTGATAAAATTTTTCAGCCCTTTTTCACTACCAAGCCAACAGGACAGGGCACCGGACTGGGGTTAAGTCTGAGTTACGATATTATTACCAAAGGCCACAACGGGGAACTGAAAGTAATATCCAAACATGACGAAGGCACCACCTTTATTATTTATTTACCTGATTAGTTTAAAATGAAAAAGTGTTTTGTCTTATTTCTGATGATTGCAGCCGCAGGCCAAATGTCGGTGGCTATTGCCGGAAAAGGGGCAAACCACTCTGTGTTGCATGATACTGCCCGGATTGCCTACCTGAATAAGCTGGCTGAAATGCTGTTGAAGAACAATTATTATGACAGCAGCATGGTCTATTCCTCGCAAGCTATTGAGATTTCCGATAGTTTGCTCCGCTTATCCACCGTCAAAAACAACTCCATTTATCAAACCAGATGTAAAATGCTCAAGGCCAAAGCGATGGCTAATTTTTCAAATGGATTGATTTATAATAAACCAAACGACGCTCTTGATACTTTGAAGTCGGCGCTGAAACTGGCAAAAGAAACAGGAAATAAATCGCTGGAGGCTGTCATTTATGCAGACATTGGCAACGCGTACAATAGTCTTTCAAAAGACAAAGCTGCACTGGTCAATCATCTGCGCAGTGTGTCGTTGTTCCGCGAAACCGGGAGTAAAAAAGAACTTGCCTGGCAGCTTAACAGTGTAGGGATTACCCAACGGGTGCTGGGGAATTATGGCGACGCCCTGGAATATATGATGGAATCCCTTAAAATCAGCCGTTCCATTGGCGACAGCAACACGACCATTGAAGCATTGCTGGCCATTGGGTTTACATATGCCTTTGTTGAAATGTGGGACGATGCACTCAAGTTTCAGGCGCAGGCACTCGACATTTACCGGGAAATGAATGATTCTTTGGGCATTGCACGTATCTACAACGATATGGGTGTAACCAACATGAGAGCAGGAAAACTGGAAGTAGCGCTGGATCAGCATAAGAAGGCTTTGGCCATTCGCCTCAAATCAAAAGAACACTATTACACTTTTGCCTCTTTTCTTTACATCGGTGATTTACTGGAGAAATTAAACCGCATTCCTGAAGCGATTCAATACTATGAGAGCGCATTTAATTATACAAAATTTTCTTCTTTCAGGGTCAGCCAGATTGATGCAGGAATCAGTTTAGGAAGAGCATATCAGAAATCGCAGGATTATGATAAAGCTTTGAATATGTTAACATTAGCCTATGAAGTAGCTTTAGAAATGGACGACAGATCATTTCAGGCACAGGCGGCTTTATTCAAGGCAAAAGTGTATCTGGCTAAAGAAAACCCGCGGCTTGCACTTTTCTGGTTGCATAATGCTGAGAAAGCGGCAGCCGAATCTTCCCTTGTTTTCCTGGCCGAAATTTACCAGAGTATTGGCGAAACTTATTCAAAAATGGGAGATTTCAGAAACGCCTACCTGAATCAGCTAAAATACAGCAGAGTAAAAGATTCAATGGATGTAGCTGAAAATCTTGAAAAGATTGCGAGGCTTTCCAATCGGCTGGAATTCGAGAACAAACAGGCCCTTCAGAACCAAAATCATGAGAAAGAATTGATTTTGAAGCAAGCAGAAATAAGACGAGAAAAAGTTACCCGTAATTTCAGCCTTTTTGGAATGTTTGTAGCAATGGTGCTTATGATAATCGCTTTTATCCGGTTTGTTGAAAAACAAAAACTTAATAAAAAACTCAGTGAAACCCTGTCAGATCTTAAATCTACCCAGTCTCAGCTGATACAAAGAGAAAAAATGGCTTCGCTGGGCGAACTTGCAGCAGGTATTTCCCATGAAATTCAAAATCCACTCAACTTTGTTAACAATTTTTCAGAAGTCAGCAGGGAGCTTATTACTGAAGTTTTTGAAGAATTATCTAAAGGAAATCAGCAGGATGCTATGAATATTCTGGAAGATGTGAAAGAAAATCTCGACAAAATCAACCATCATGGCAAACGTGCAGATTCCATCATCAAGGGTATGCTTCAGCACAGTCGCAGCAGCTCAGGAACAAAAGAACCTACCGATATCAATGCTTTGGCCGATGAATTTCTCCGATTGGCTTACCATGGGCTTAGAGCAAGGGATAAATCCTTCAATGCCCTTATGAAAACCGATTTCGATCAAAAACTTGGGAAAGTTAATGTTATTCCACAGGATATGGGCAGGGTAATCCTCAATCTGATTACCAATGCTTTTTATGCGGCTAACGAAAAACGGATTACAGGAAAGGAAAACTACCAGCCGACTGTTCAGGTAAGTACCCGAAAAACAAAAGATAAGGTTATGGTGTTAGTTCAAGACAACGGCAATGGAATACCACAACATGTACTCGGGAAAATTTTTCAACCTTTTTTCACAACAAAGCCTGCCGGAGAGGGAACGGGGCTGGGGCTGAGTATGAGCTACGATATCGTTACCAAGGGACATGGCGGCGAACTTACAGTTGAAACCAGTGAAGGGCTGGGCACTACATTTACAATTGTAATCCCGGCTTAAAGACATCCCTGCAATTCACAGCCCGCATTGAGTTGCAACTTGCAGCAGCCATTAAAAAATAAAAAACCAAGTGGTTTTAACAGTAAAACACCTGGTGAAAACATAAATTTTGAGGAAAGCAAATTAATAAGCGATGATAAAAATTTTAGTTGTTGACGACGAAGCAGACATACAGCCGCTTTTTGAGCAGCGGTTTCGCAAGGAGATAAAGTCCGAAGATGTAAGCTTTGAGTTTGCTTTCTCGGGGGAGGAGGCACTTGTGTGCCTCGATAAATACCTGCACGAGGCAGTACTAATCTTATCCGACATCAACATGCCGGGCATGAGCGGACTTGAGCTGCTCAGCCGGATTAAAGCCAAACATCACGACCCACCACCAATGGTGATGATGATTTCGGCTTATGGTGATTCAGAAAATCAAAAAGCTGCAATGGATCTGGGTGCAGATGGTTTTATTTCCAAGCCCGTTGATTTTGCAGTGCTTAAAGAAAAAATTAAAGCATTATTCTGATGGCAAAGATATTGGTAGTTGACGATGAGCCGGATCTTGAGATACTGATCAGGCAAAAGTTTCGTGTAAAAATAAGAGAAGGCGATTACAATTTTGTATTTGCCAGCAATGGTTTTCAAGCTCTGGAGCAACTGCAGCTGCATCCCGAAGTGGATATTGTGCTCAGTGATATCAATATGCCCGAAATGGATGGCCTTACCTTGTTGTCGAAGCTCAACGATCAGCACGTGCTGCTAAAGGCCGTAATTGTTTCAGCTTATGGCGATATGGAAAATATCCGTACGGCTATGAACCGTGGTGCATTCGATTTTGTTACCAAACCGGTTGATTTTCATGACCTCGAACTTACCATCGAAAAAACCCTTTCGCATGTAAATCAAATCCGGCAAACGCTTAAGGCAGTCAAGGAAAATAACATCCTCAGAATGTACGTTGACGAAACAGTGCTGCATTTTATGAACAGCAGGGAATATGAATCATCCCTTATGGTAAGCGAAACACTTGAAGCCAGCATTGCCTTTATTGATATTTGTGGGTTTACTTCAATCAGCGAAAACGAAACACCCGATAACGTTGTGAAACTGCTCAACAGTTATTTTGATTTGATGGTAAAAGAAATTATTAAGCAGGAAGGATATATTGATAAGTTTATCGGCGATGCAATCATGGCTGTTTTTCGTGGCGATTATCATCTTGACAGGGCTATAGATGCCTGCCTGGCAGTCCGCAGTGAAATTGAAAAGCTGCCTGTTTTTTCAGAAAATGTCAGCTACAAACCAAATGTTTCAATTGGCATTAATAGTGGAGAAGTGATATCGGGCAATATCGGCTCTGCCAGTTTACGCAGGCTCGATTATACGGTAATAGGTGATGTGGTAAATACTGCACAAAGACTGCAGTCGGCAGCCAGACAAGGGCAGATTGTGATTTGCGAGGAAGCGTATCAAAGAATTAAACATTCTTTTAAATGCCTGCAAATCGGCGAAATCACACTCAAAAACAAGCAAAAACCGGTGGTTGTATATGAGGTGATCAGTTGAGTGAGTATTAAAATAGCTTTTTCTACAAAAACACAATCTTCATCTTACAACAGGTTGCCGAGTTGTGAAAGGTAAAAAACGCTAAGTTTGATTTGTTTTACGGAGTTTAATGTTTCCCGTTCCCATTTATACCAAGCTGTTCAACAGCTTTCATGGCAGCATTTTGTTCGGCGCCTTTTATGGAATAATCCTGTCCTTTTCCGGCAACTTCCTGATTAATAAGAACATCTACCAGATATTGTTTGTGGTAACCTGTTCCAACTTCTTGTATATCAACAAATTCAATGCTTTTTTTCTCTTTTTGTGCCCACTCGCAGGTGGGGGTGCATGAGATAAATGGCTGATGAAAGACCGGAAACAACCTTATAATATTGTTAATAATCCTGGTAAAATTATTAATAACTTACCCCCTTCCAATATTTGTCATTTTGCATTTTATTACAGTAAATTTGTCCTTTTAATTTCAAACATATGCCTCTAGATAATTTTTGCAGAATTTCCTGACTCAATTTGTTTGTATTTAATTCAGATAATGATTCAAAATTTAAGTATGAAAAATAAAATCGTTCTTATACTCACTTTGACATTATTTTCCCATTCATGTTTTAGCCAGGATTTCTGGGAGCCAATTAACAATCCGGGAGCACACATTTACGATATGACAGTAGATCCACAGGGCAGGATTTACCTTGCTACTTGGGATGAGAATTTTGGGGGAATATACCGCAGTGATGATAATGGAGAAACCTGGCAACATAAAAACAATGGTATCCCTTATTTATATACCAGGGCAATAGCATTTTATCGTGACAGTACTTTGTTCACTTCGCTTCCTAGTCAGTTATACAGAACCTCCGATCTCGGAGAAAACTGGCAATTGGTTTACGAACATTTTCCGGAAGCCACTTCTTTTGATGTTATCAGATGCGGGTTTGATAGTATCATACTGGTTGGAGGTGAAAACTCAAGGGGAATGCTTCGTTCAGTCGATAATGGTGAAACATGGGAAAATGTACTTAATTTGTATAACGATGATTATCAGGAGCATATTACTGATATTGCTTTTGGACCCAATGGCATAATATACGCATGTTCGAGATTTACCAATAGTTGGAGTGACGAACAACCTAAAGTTTACTCGTCAATAGACTATGGAAAAACATGGATACCTTTTCTTAATCTCACTACCCCGAGTGCTTATTATTCTTTGGATTTTGATAACAACGGAAGGCTACTTGTTGGTAGCTGGAATGGCATATACCGTTTTGATTTTGTGCTGAATTCCTGGGAATATATAGCAATCAATTCATCAGTAATGGATTTTCAGGTTGTACCTGACAACCGGATTTTTCTAGCCTGTGATCAAAGCGCTGGATTTGGGGGTGTATTGTTATCAGAGGATGGAGGTGATACTTATCCTATTGTGCTGAATAATGGGTTGATTTATAATTCTGCAGGCCAATTTGCAGTTGATGCTATTGGAAAACTACTCATGTACCCGCCGGGTTCTTCAATCATTTATAAAAGCCAGGATACAATAATTACTGCATCTCATATAATTAATGATTTAGAATTCAGAAATAAACTCTTAGTATGTTATCCTAACCCTTTTAAGAAACACATAATTTTTAAATCAACAATAAATCAATCATCAAAAGTTGAAATCCTCGATCAATCAGGATCTTGCATCTTAACTTTTGAAATGGAACCTCTACAAGAGTATTTGTTTGAAGCAGCAAATCTGTCTCCTGGTTTATACATAGCGAAAATTGAATCTGAAAAACAGCTTCAAATAATTAAACTGGTACGTCAATAAAAATCACAACCAATATTAACTTAATAAACAACTTATGAAAACAACAAAAAATGCTTTTGGAATCATTATGCTTGCCATGATTATGCTTGTGAACATTAAAATTATGGCACAGGTAAACCCCTCTCCTTCCGGATATATTCCAAGCTCGCAGGAGTATTGGGATGCTGTGCCTTTAATGACCTTATCGCCAAAATCAGCCGCGGTAAATCTGCCGGTTGAAGTTGATAATTCTACACAAATATTTTTCCCGCAAAAGGATAATACTTCCGAACTATATTTCTACAATCAGCCCCCAACCGCTGCCTGCCAGAACATTTCTTCAACATGGTACACTTTTGCTTATGAAATCAACCGACTTAGAAATTTAAGGGCCAATACGCAGGAAACCAGATATGCGCCAAATTTTTCTTATAACCACCTGAACCATGGATATCAAGGATGGCAAGGCTATACCAGCCTTGAAAAGGTACAAAAGTTCCTTATGGAAAGCGGAGCAATGACCGATGCTGAATTTGACGGACCAGCTCAGCTAGACCCTAAAGATTCATGGAGATGGCCTTCCGGATATGACTATTACTACAATGTAATGACCAATAAATTACAATCAGTTCATAAATTTAATATGACTGTTTAATCCGGCCCGGCAGCGCTTGAAGAATCATTAAACTTAATGAAACATTACCTTTATGACCATAATGAAGGAAGCTCGGTTGGAGGAGTAATCACAATTGGAGTTCTCAATGCTACCGGTGAAATCAATCTACCTCCAGAGAGCCCTTATGCCACTCAAAAAGCCATTTATAAATATTCTTGGGCTGGTGGTCATGCAATGGCAATTGTGGGATACAATGATGAAATAAAATACGATTGGGGTGGATCTGGCACACTTAACAATGTACAACCCGATGGTCAATTCAGAAATGATGTTGATAATAATAAGGATGGAGTTATTGACATGCGTGACTGGGAAATTGGAGGATTTAAAGTTGCAAACTCATATGGACCAGATCATCAGAATCATGGTTTTATCTGGGTTATGTATTGTTTTTTGCCCTACATTGAAAATGAATGGAATCTGAGAAATGAATTTTATGCCTTAACGCCTAAGGAATCAAATACTCCTGAAGTGGTGTTGAAAGTAAAATTAGATTCTCAAAAAAGAGATAATTTAAAGATAGGTTGTGGTTATTCTACATTGGCTAATTCGCCAACTTATACAGGTAATCCTTCCTTTTATACCGGGTATTCAAATGATGGAGGATCCTTGCTTATTCAAGGAAAGGATAAAGATGAAAATCCGATAATGGGTCCAATTGAACTACTGTTTGATTTTAACCATTTCCACAAAGACATTGAATATGGAAAAGTTTTTCTGGTAATTGACGATTTAGCAACTAGCGTAAGTGAACTTTATGATTACTCCTTGGTCGATTACCGTTGGGATGAAGAATTTGAGCTTGCTTATGAACAGCATAATATACAACTTGTTGCTGGCATTCAGAAATTTGGTATTGAATACGATTTAATACCACATGAAACTCCCTTAGTGGCTAATTTAACTTTTGAGGCCAATATGGTTTCAAGGTTTTCACCGAAAGTAGATAATAGCTCAACATTGACCATTAATAATGGTGTTCGCATTGACATGTACAACAGCGAAATAACAATTGAAAATGGTAGTACTCTTCTTGCTGGTAACAATGTAACTTTTTTAGCGAAACGAGGAAATAATAAGCTTATTCTGAAGGGAAATGCAACCTTTGGGAATAATCTTTTGATAAAAGCTGAAGATGGGGCAACAATTGAACTTATAATAGAAAGTACTGCAATTGTTACAGCCATTGAAAATGCCTTCTTCGAAAATGCCAATATTAATATTGCTTGTCCGAACGTTTCCATCGAAGGATCAACTTTCAGCGCAAAACCGGAAAATAAATTAATAATCGAAAGAGGGGGAAAATTGACCAGCAACAACAATTTGTTCAAATCAATTGATAATACCCTATGGCGTGGTATTGAAGTCAGGGGTAATAGTAATGCTGCACAAATACCCTTAAGCAATCAGGGAGTATTGGTAATAAACGGTGGAACAATAGAAAACGCTGAGTGTGGCATACGTACCTGGAAGCCAGTAAGCGGCACTGCAACACCTAATCCCAACTACTATGGCGGGCTGGTTATAGCAAATGATGCCAATTTTAAGAACAATATTGTTGCGGTAGAGTTTCTTCCTTATAGCTTTAAAAACTATTGTAACTTCAATAGGTGCAATTTCCTGACAAATTCGGTTTTATACGAAGGAAAGTCCCCGGATTATTTTGTAAAACTCAACGGTGTCTCCAACGTAACTTTTAAGGGTTGTAAATTTACAAATACATACCTCAGTGGTAATATAAGCCAATGGGGAAATGGTATTTATGCTTACGATGCAGATGTGCTTCTTGACCAAATTTGTGACGACAATGGTGTACTGCCATGTAATAATTATTTGAAATGCTCTTTTGAAGGTTTGTACAGAGGAGTTTATTCATTGGGAGCTGCTCAACAACGCAATACTGTAATATACAACTGTATAATCCAGAATACAGTGAGAGGGATGTATTTTAGCAATGTGGATTTTGCCTATATAAAGCGAAATGATTTTGAAATCTTAGGCGAAGTATCTGGTCTAAATCCTGGTGGGTACGGTTTATATATGGATGCATCAACCGCTTTTGCTATCGAAGAAAATAATTTCTATTACCCTTTAACTACACGTAAAGGGATTGGCCTGGTTATCAACGAAGCCGGAGCCGACAATAATGAAGTTTACAATAACTTGTTCCAGAACCTTGAATATGGTTCCATTGCCCAGGGGTATAACAAACAAAGCGGTGGCTCTATTGATGGGTTGTGTTATAAATGCAATGATTTTATAAACAATGGCACCGATATAAGAATATCTCCACGCAATAGTTGGCAGGTTACAGCTATGGATGGCATTGCTTACCATCAGGGTGCTAATATACCGGGTAATAATCTTGCACCGGCAGGCAATACGTTTACCACTACAAGCAACCTTAAGGATATCAGCAATGCATGCAACTGGATTATATATTATCGCCACCATTATGGACCGGCTTCACTATTGCCCAATCCTGCCGACCTTACGACTAATTATCAGGTTTTTGGCACTACATACACCAAAACAGTCTCATGCCCAAGCCGCATAGGCACAGGAACTGGTAAAGAGGAAGTTAAACTGGCTATGGAAGGGTCTGAGGCATTGGCTGTAGAAGCTCAAGCAAGCCTTGATGCTATTGTTGACGGAGGATCAACTACTGAACTACACCAGGTAGTAACAAGCAGTACACCTGATGAGGGTCTGGCGCTCCGCAATCAATTAATAGCTGATTCACCCTATTTGTCCGATACTATTTTAAAAACCTCCATCATCAAGGAGGAATTACTTAACAATGCTATGATACGTGATGTGCTTGTGTCTAATCCGCAAACAGCAAAATCGGCTCAAATGGTTGAAATGCTTGATAGTAGGATGGTGCCAATGACAGATGAAATGAAGAACGAAGTACTTGCCGGGCAGTTAATCACAAGCGCGAAGGAAAACCTTGAAGCTACCATTTCTTCTTATAAGCACGATGTTTGGGTAAAATTTTCAACATTGTGCAACTTGTATGCCAACGACACACTTCATACCTGGCAATCAGACACCATTGGTTTATTGCTGGCAGGTGCAAATACGCCGGGAACACGCTACCAATTGGCATTCTGGCAGTTGTTTAAAGGCAACCCTGCTACGGCGCAGCAAGTGATGAACAACATTCCTTCAGAATTCACGCTTGATGCCGGTGAACAATCACTTCATACCCGCTATACTACTTTGCTTAATGAATTGATAGAATTTGAAAATAACCCGTCAATAACAATTGAGCCCGGAACTGCCATTTACGAAGTCTTGATGCAATTAAGCACCTCAGGTGAGGACAAGCCAGCTGCATTATCGCGTAATATTTTGCTCTCTGATAACCTGATAATTTATGAGGAGCCGATAAAACTTGATGATGGTTTAAAATCAATGCCGATTTATAAACCCGAATTAAAGGCAGTGCAATCTCAAAAACTCCGGGTATTTCCTAACCCGGCAAATACCTTTATTACTGTTTCATGGAATGTTCCCGGGCAAGAAACCAATATACTTATGATTCATGATGCAAACGGCAGACAGGTTCTTACCCGTCCATTGCAAGGCCAGCACAATGAAGCCATCGTTGATATTTCTGGTTTTGTAAATGGAACATATGCTGTAATCATTACACAAGGCGGAAAAACCGTAGCTACAGAAACACTGGTTATTGCCAAATAGCATTGTTTATCCATTTCTTTTTAAAAAAGCGTTCCTGCGAATTTTCAGGAGCGCTTTATTATTTCAAGGGCTAGTGCGATTAATGTTTCCCGTTCCCATTTATACCAAGCTGTTCAACAGCTTTCATGGCAGCATTTTGTTCGGCGCCTTTTATGGAATAATCCTGGCCTTTTCCGGCAACTTCCTGATTAATAAGAACATCTACCAGATATTGTTTGTGGTAACCGGTTCCAACTTCTTGTATAACAACAAATTCAATGCTTTTTTTCTCTTTCTGTGCCCACTCTATCAGTTTGCTTTTGAAGTTAAGGTCGGTGTTGATCAGCTCGTTAAGGTCGAAGTTGTTTTTAATAACCCTGTTGATAAGTACCCTGCGTGTAAAATCAAAACCTTTGTCAAGATACATGGCACCAATTATGGCTTCGAAGGCATCTCCTTTTATGGAGCGGTAAATATTATTTTTTTCCTGTGTATGAATTATAAGCTGATCGAGCCCCAGCCTGAGCGACAACTTGTTCAGCTGAGCCCGGCTAACAATCTTCGATCTCATTTCGGTTAGAAAACCTTCGTCCTTGAAGGGAAACATTCTGAACAGGTAATCAGCTACAACGGTACTCAGCACTGTGTCGCCCAGAAACTCAAGGCGCTCATTGCTGATTCTTATGCCATTATGTAATTCTTCGGCCTGCGATTTATGCCGGAAGGCAAGTTTATATAAAAAAATATTTTCGGGATAAAACCCGAAAATATTTTTTATTGCTTCGTAAAAGTGCTTTTCTTTTGAGAAGTAAAACCTGAAAGGCCTTAATTTGATTGAGTACACAAGTTATTCAACAAATTTCTTAAAAAGAACAGAAGCGTTATGTCCTCCGAAGCCGAAAGTATTGCTGATGGCAGCTTTAACCTCCCGTTGAACAGCTTTATGGAACGTGTAATTCAGGCTGTTGTCAATATCGGGGTCGTCGGTAAAGTGATTGATGGTTGGAGGAATGATATTGTTTTGCACGGCCAGGATAGTGGCTATGGCTTCAATTGCACCAGCGGCACCCAACAGATGGCCAGTCATTGACTTGGTACTGTTGATGTTGATTTTTGGGGCATGTTCGCCAAACAGAGTTGCAATGGCCTTGGTTTCAGCAATATCGCCCAGCGGAGTAGAAGTTCCGTGGGTATTGATATGATCAATATCTGAAAGGCTGAGGCCCGATTCGCGCACTGCCTCCTGCATGGCGCGCTTGGCACCGTCGCCGTCAGGGTGAGGCCCTGTCATGTGGTATGCATCTGCGGTTAGTCCGCTTCCGGCAACTTCGCAATAAATTTTTGCACCGCGGGCAAGCGCATGTTCAAGTTCTTCAAGAATAAGAGCCCCGGCTCCTTCGCCAATTACAAAACCATCGCGGTCTTTGTCGAAAGGCCTTGAAGCGGTTTTGGGGTCATCATTTCTGGTTGAGATGGCGTGCATGGCATTAAAACCACCAACCCCGGGAGGGTTAACGGCAGCTTCGGAGCCACCACACACAAACATGTCGGCTTTTCCCCATTTGATATAATTAAATGCATCAACAATCGCATTGGCCGAAGAGGCACATGCTGAAACCGTAGCAAAATTGGGGCCGCGGAAACCGTGTTTGATTGAGATGTGGCCGGCAGTAATGTCGGCAATCATTTTGGGGATAAAGAACGGATTGAATCTGGGAGTACCATCGCCTTTGGCAAAACTGCTTACCTCTTCGAGGAAAGTAACAAGCCCGCCAATGCCTGAAGCCCAGATAACACCAATACGGTCGAGGTCGAGTTTTTCGGGTACAAGCCCTGCATCGGCAATTGCCTCATCTGAGCTAACCATACCGTACTGGGCGTAGGGATCGTACTTACGAACTTCTTTCCTGTCGAAAAAATTCAGCGGATCGAAATTCTTGACTTCGCATGCAAACTGAGTCTTAAACTTCTCTGCATCGAACCGTGTAATACGGTCAGCGCCGCTTACTCCATTAATCAACGCTGTCCAGTAATCTGGAGCGGTATTGCCTAATGGAGTAAGTGCACCTAGTCCGGTTACTACAACTCGTCTTAACTTCATTCAGGAAAATCCTTATTTGGTGTTGTTTTCAATGTAAGCAATAGCATCGCCTACAGTACCGATTTTCTCTGCCTGATCGTCGGGAATAGCAATATTGAATTCTTTTTCGAATTCCATGATCAGTTCTACGGTATCAAGAGAATCTGCACCTAAATCGTTGGTGAAACTTGCTTCCGGAGTTACTTCGTTCTCATCAACGCCAAGCTTATCAACGATGATAGCCTTAACTTTTGTTGCAATGTCTGACATGTTTTCTCCTTTTTTGGTTTGAGGGTGCAAAGAAACAAATAATTCAAATACCAAGCAAAATATTTAAATTCATAAATGGCCTACCTGTTTTGTAAATTACAGTAAAACAGCCATATAAATGTAGCCAACTATGTTGCATATGATAGTTGAAAACTACCTAAAAAACACATAATCAGTAATATAGGGGATTTGGTTTAAGCAGCATTAAAATTGGCTTAAATTTTACAGCTAATGAATACAACTACCTGAAAAACATATCAGATTCAGAAACATTTTTTTATTGACACAAACACTTTTTTGTGTTAAATTTCACTGCTTTTAACGCTTTCTTTCTCTGGCTTTTGCTTTGCTCTTCAATCTTCTGATTTTATTGCAGTTAACCAGCTGTTTTACTTGAAAATCCATTTTTTTAATAAGAACCCCCTGTCAATTATGAATGAAGCCCAAAATGAAACGGCTGCTGCTCCCAAAAAGAAGAAAAAGGGATGCTGTTTTGGCTGCCTGATGATTATTCTGGTTTTGGTTGCCGGTATTATTGGCCTGTTCGCTTATTACTGGTACCAAAGCATTCCCAAAAAATCGCCGGTGGAAAAGGAGTACAATACTATTCCTGACCGTTATTAAAATTGAAAAGTCATGAAAAAGATATTATTGTCTTCAGGGTTTCTGTTTTTAGTATTGATTGCTTATTCGCAGCAATCATTCTGGCTAGATGTTCAACCCGGTAAATTAATTATGCCCGGCGATGGAGTTGATTATACCACACTGGTCATTGCTGCACGTGATTCCGAGGGTGAGGTAATTACCAGTATGTCAGGAAGAGTTAAAATTCGTGTTAGTTCTGGATTTATTGACGATACAGTGGCACAGATGAATGAAGGTGTTGCAATGGTACGTTTTACCAGCCCCATGTTTGGCACTCCGGTTAAGTCATCGCAAAGGATGGTTTATTTCATGTTTAAATTCATGCAGAAATTTGTGGCCCGGTCGGCTGGTTCAACCAATACTGCAGCAAATCAAAGGCTGGCAACCGAAGTGGCCATGGAAACCATGAAAGAAGGGCTGAATCCCATTGCACTGATTCCTACTAAGCAAGGCGACAATAATGTATACATTGTTTGCGAATTGAATGGAGTAAAAGGAAAAGCAAAAATCCAGATAAACAAAGAAACTGACAGCCCGAATGGCAACATTATTCCGGGCGTATATTATGGATTTGATATTACCGGACAGAGTGAATGGATGCTGGAAATTCAGGGAGGAGGGCAAGGATATTTCGGCGAAGCCAGCGGAAGCGAACAAAATGCCAATACCATTCTTTTTACCAACGAAAATTTTACCGAGTTCAACGATGCAATGGGCAAGATGGCAGGAATGTCGGGATTTATGAAAGCTTACCTGGGGCCACCTGAAAGTGAAACCAAGTACCTTGAAAATTTTAATATCAGGGAGCAGGGAATGCCTTCGGCCTACATGCCTATGCCAAAAAATGGTGTTTTTGTTTATATCCCTCCCATTTTATTCGAATATGCAGGCCGAAGAAGCCAATCCACTACCGACGACCCGTCGAACAATCAGGAAGAAATAAAATTTGAGAAAAGCGGTATTGTATTTTCTCAGAAGGAAGTAGTTGGAGATGGCCGTAGCCGGACTAAAGCTGTTTTTCATTACGAAGATGAGAATGGAGTTCCCGTAGCAGGAAAATCATTTACCTGGGATATCCCTAAAGGATTAAAAGTTATTTCGATGCAATCGGTGACCGATGCTTCAGGAAATGCTGTTGCCGAACTTGAAGTGCCGGTTGTTAAGGCAGGCGAAGAAAAAAGAGGTGAAAATACCGGAGGCCTTATTGAAAATTATGAATTGTTTCCGGTGAAGGTAAATTATACTTCGGCTAAAGGCAAATCAGAATCAACCACATCTAACCTAACTGTTTTTAAAACACTGGAGCAGGATTTATATATCCTTAAGGCAGGAATGGAGCCTTTCCCGTATAAAGTTTTATTACCTCAGCTTGAATACTATAACCTTGAGAGCAGCATTTTCGCCCTGTTGCCCGAGAATTTTATGACGGTTCCCAATCAGAAAACAGCAGTAAATGATGCCATGGTATTTGTAGGGTCCCGCAATTTCGACAAGGCAGAATTTCAGAGGTTGATGGATATGTATTTTAAAAAGGATCGCCAATTGCTGATTACCTTTCTTGAAAATGAAAAGGGCGGTTTTTCGGCGGTTACCGATGCCAATGGTAAATTCAAGTTGATTATCCGCGATTTTGAGGGCAAAAAGCGTTTATATTCAGGAGGTTACGACCGAAAAGTAATTATTGAGCCACTTGAAGCCAAAATTGCTGACCTCACTGGAAGGAGAAAGGGAGCGCTCACCGAAGTACTTGGTTTGCTTTCAGCCGGAGCCGATGCTTCAGGTAATACCGCAGCAGATGACGGAACCTTTACCGGACAAGGCATGAATGCACTTGATTATAAAGAGAAAGTATACAAACAGCTTTTTGAAATGGAGCGCAGTTTATGCACCGGCAGCCATAATGAGGCCATTTATATTGAAGAAAAACTTCACATCATAGGTATGCTGATGACCAATGCCAAAGGTACAGCACGTTTTATGGGCGATACTGGCAAGGAAGTAATCGAAAACGGTTGGGAGCTTTTGGGAATGGCATGGGAATATGCCAATGAAAAATTTAAAATCACTGAAAAACTGAGTCAGAAAGTTGGGTTGGATAAAGTTGGCGATTCATTGGCCCGGCTGGGCATGAAATTTGAACTGGCCGCCTGGAGCAAAGTGTTGGGAAAAGATCAGAAACATGGTACCAAAAGAATTATTCTTGAACAGATAAAAAAATACGTTCTTGCGTCTGACGCCCCAAACAAAAACAAAGCAAGTGCAGCTTATTACCGGATGATGGGGCAGGCAGCCGACGCCATTTCCGGAGAAGTATGGGATGCTCTTACCGGTGGTATTTCTGATGCGCTTTCCGATGCAAATCCGGTTCCTGATATGATAGTTGGAGCATTGCGTAACCAGTTTTATGCAGGACTGAGGGGCGAAGTAGACAAGTTTATGGCTCAGCCACCTGAAAAAGTACATGCTGTTTATCCTCAGTTGCAGATTGCGCTTCGCGACCGCTCAACCGAAATCAGAAGTTACTATCAGGATATTGCAGCTTCACGGTTCAATTGGGAAATGTATAAAGCTGACATTGATTTATTCCGCGATGTTGTGGTTAAAGGTGCCATTATAATTTACGATGTAAAAACATTGAACTGGGCAAAGGTAAAGGATCATCTTGATAATCTTGAAAAGTTCAATAAAGCCACTGATGCAGCCTATACCGCCACCCGGTTTGCACAGGAGCTCTGGAGGTATAAAAACCTTTGGCAGGAAGCCACTGCTGCATTTCATTATGCCAACCGCAGCATAAGTCAGGGTGTATTGGTGAGCGAAATACCTTATGAAGAATCAAATTTCAGTTTGTTCACCGAAGCACATGCCGCCAGTGCATACGGTTCAAATGTTCCTCCCGCTGTGTCAGTAATAGCTTCAGCTGATCTGAAGTTGCAAAACGGCGCATTGCCCATCGATCAGATAAACAAAGTTATATCAGCAGGCAATGCCCACCTTGCCTGGATGGATTCGCAAAACAACAAACTAACTTTGTTGAATGGGTTTCATCCTGACGTAGCAGGTAAATTATATCAATCATCCAATATCTTTGAAGATGAACTTACCAGGCTGGTTGTATCTGTTTTAGCTTATGGTCAGAATCAGTCGGCATCCAACAGGAAGGTGTATGAAACTTCGGCCACTAAACTTAAATCGGAAGGAACTGTACTTGCGGGTGTTGCCGGTCAGGCACAAATTGCAATGGATGAAATTCCTGAAACGATTCAAGTACCTGTGGAAGCCGCTGAAGCTAACGGAGAGGTAAAACTATGGAATAATCCGCTTTACCTGAAAATTGCCGGAGGTGCATTGTCTGCAATTCTGCTGACTTTTATAATATGGTGGGTAATCAGGCGCCGAAAGTCCAGGCATTCCGGAGTGTCCCAACAAGGCCGGCCGGTGGCACCAATACCAACGGCTCCTGCAAGCACGTTTGTAAATCCGCCAGCTCCTGCACCTCGGGCTGCACCGCCTGATGCTCCTATTCCCGGCCCCAGATTTTGCCCTTCATGCGGAAATGCATTAACTCCGGGAGCCAGATTCTGCAAAAAGTGTGGAAAAAAAGTAGGTTAATATCATTTTAGCACTGGGTATTATGAAATATTGCAAACATTGCGGTAGCCCATTAAAACCTGAAGCCCGGTTTTGCGGCAAATGCGGGCAGGTGCTCCAGGGGCATCATCCGCCAGAACTGTCACAAAATACAGCCCAATCCTCATGTCCCGTTTGCACTAATCCGATTAAAGCCGGAAACCGTTACTGTAAAATCTGTGGTGCAGAACTTTCCTCAGCAGCACCTGTTTCAACAAATTACAGACCTGCTGCCGCTTCCTTCGTTCAGCAACCTGCACCTGCAAAGAGAAAGCGTAAATGGGTGCGGGTACTCCTCACCCTGTTTTTAATGGTTCCGGGGGTTGTTGTCTTATTCTACTTCCTGGGTGCGTTTGAAAAGCAACCGGATAAAGCAGCCATGTTGCCTGAACCTGTCTCTGCAACAGAATCCCTGACTGATACGCTCGCTGGTTATGCAGTTACAACGATCGAAGATGTTGCTGAAACTACCGAACAGGTGTTTCTGCAATCCGATACAGCCGGCCTCGCACACATACTTACTCCAACAACCCTTCAACGGCAAAGAGCTCATTTTGCTGCACTGCTACCCCATATGAAGGCATTTGGCGAAGATTTCAGAAA
>JANJXJ010000102.1 GCA_024709105.1 Lentimicrobium sp.
TTTAAGCCTGATTTATAATGTTTATTATGAATTAACTGTAGTTGCAAAATCCCGCAGAGATTGCCCATTAATAAGGGGTTGTCTCAAAAGTCCTATGAAACGGCGTGTTTATAAATTAATAATAAGATATCGCTGATATACAAGCCACTGCGCTGAGCGGAATTTACAATTCCGCTCCAATTTTAACCTTTTGAGACACCCATTTGTGCAATACGACCTGAAAAACTGAACCCCGGATTGGGTTCCCTATAATTAATTCCCGTTAGAGCAAGCCGCACCGGGGGGGCCGAAGTATCGTAATGTCGCATATCAAAGGGAAACTCATAAAGGAGTATTTCATCAAACCCTGAATAAATACCCTCATTCACCAAAAATTATTTTCATGCGCGTTTTATAATTGCAGAACATTCAGGTTTCACCCAAAACCATTAAATTTGCAGCCTTAAAAACAAACTTCAACCGTTCAACATATGGGAAGAGCATTTGAATTCCGCAAAGCACGCAAGCTGAAACGCTGGGGAAACATGTCGAGGGTGTTTACCCGCATCGGCAAGGACATAGAAATTGCAGTTAAAGCCGGTGGCCCCGACCCGACCATGAATCCCAAACTCAGGCTGCTGATTCAGACGGCCAAGAGCGAAAATATGCCCAAGGACAATGTGGAAAGGGCTATAAAAAGGGCTACTTCTAAGGATTCGTCTGATTATAAAGAAGTTGTATACGAAGGATATGCTCCTCACGGTATTGCTGTAGTGGTTGAAACTGCCACCGACAATCCCACCCGCACCGTAGCCAACGTCCGCAGTTACTTTACCCGCAACGGTGGCAGCTTAGGCACCATGGGCATGCTCGATTTTATGTTCGAACGCAAATGCTCCTTTAAAGTTGCCATGAAAGAAGGCATTGAAGTGGAAGAGCTTGAACTTGAACTGATTGATTACGGCCTGGAAGAAATTTTTGTGGATGAAGGCGAAATGCACATCTATGCCGAATTCACAGCCTTTGGCCCCATTCAGAAATATCTCGAAGAAAATCATTTTGAAATCAGAAGCTTTGCCTTCGAACGCATTCCCAACGACACCAAAACCCTTACTCCGGAACAACAGGCTGATGTTGATAAAATGCTGGAACGTATGGAAGACGACGACGATGTTACCAATGTATTTCACAATATGAGGTAGCTTTCTTTTTATAGATAAAATCCCCGCTTTCTGTCACAGAAGCGGGGATTTTTATTTGGAGTAAATTTAATCTGCAAGGTATTTACCTCAGCAAAGTCACCGATCCCCTTACCGGACTCTTTACGGTAACATTGATGTATCCGGGCACTTCAAAGTTGATAACAAATGCATACACCCCTGCCGGAGCCAGCGAACCTTTTACAAAGCCGTTCCATCCTGCGCTGTAGTCGCTGGTTTCATAAACCAGTTCGCCCCACTTGTTGTAAATCTGCATCAGGAAGCGCGAAGGAGTAATATCGCCAAGCAATACCGGCTTGAATACATCGTTGATTCTGTCGCCGTTGGGTGTAAATGCATTGGGCATGGTAAGTTCGAGGGTACATGGTACCAGCCATACACTGCTGCTGCCTTCACAACCATAACTGTTTACAACTTCCACCCGGTATTCACCTGCTTCGGTAGCTGTGTAGGTTTGCAGATTGCTGCCATCCTGCCACAGATAAGTTTCAAAACCCGAACCTGCATCAAGGAAATGCATGGTGCCGGCACACAAGGAGTCGGTATCGGAAATATTTACAAATGCACCCGGGTTCACAACCAGACTGATGGTTTCGGTTACTGAACATCCTTCGGGATTGGTGGCCATGAAGTTATATACTCCATTATCGCTGATCTGCAATGGATTAAGCACCAGTTCTCTGTTGTTGAAAAGCGAACCATCGGGACGTGTCCAGACATAATTCAGCAGCTGAGCATCCTGGTTTACAGCCCTGAAAATGGTTGAATCGCCTTCGCAGAACGTACCGCCTGCATACACCTGAAGCGCAGGAGCCGGCAATATCTCCACGCTGCCTGGAACCAGAGACTTTGGAATTTCATAACCTTCTGCCGAAAGAATCAGACACTCATCAAAACTCCAGTTAAAGTTGACATTACCCGGATTCATACCATTAAACAGAATGCCAAATAACTGCGCATTTGTGGGTAAAGTGACTGAGCCCGGTGCAGCTGAATATCTGATGGTGATTTGTCCTGCTGCCAGCTCAATACTGGGTGGGCTAATGGCTTCAAGCAGAGGATGTACATTAACAAGATTCAGATATGTAACCATGGCATCGTCGAATGTCAGCACCAGGGTAAATGAAACCACATCTATAAAGTTTTCACTGAAAACCGGCAATTCTATCGGAACATTCAGGCAGGACTCCACCTCCTGCGCAGAAACCAGCACTTCAGCCACCACTGAATTGGTTATGGTGAATTCCTGACTTATTTCACAACCTCTGGCATCACGAACATATGCAGTATAAACATCAGCAGCCAAACCATTGAACTCATTCAGCGGATACCAGTCAATTCCATTTATTGAATACTCAAGCGGTGCCAAACCACCAGAAGCAATGACCCTGGCCTCTCCGTTAGGCAGCCCGTTGGTTGC
>JANJXJ010000130.1 GCA_024709105.1 Lentimicrobium sp.
AGTCCGCACCATGCATCAGCATAAGACCTCCCGAAGCCAAAGGCTTGATTTTTCCGTTTCCATACTCTCCGAAATCATTAAATAACTTACTCCACATTACATTTCCTGAAAAATCTGTTTTCATCAAACCCCCGCTGATAAAACATAAATAGCCATCATTTTCGTTAATAAAATCAAATCCATAGTTGGTATTCGACATACTTCTTTTGTAGTTTCTTGCCCACAAAATTTCTCCCGATTCATCAAGCTTAATAAATGTTGCCTGAGTTTGCCATGATGTTACTTCCTGCGAATTCCCGGCAAGCAAAAACCCTCCGTCTGCAGTTTGATGTATGGTTGCAGTTTTATTCGACAAGCCATTTATTTTATATTCTTTAGCCCATAAAAGATTGTTGTTTTTATCTAATCTTGCAGCAAAAATTCCCATATTATTACTCCAGAACTCCCCGGTTGAACCGGTTATAATTAAACCGGTATCAGCAGTAATTGCAATACTGTAAGCAGAAATATCAGTGATCTCTGATGCGATGGTTTTGGCCCTGACTACTTCGCCTGAAGGATTCAATTCAACAATCAATGCCTGATTTTTCAGTGTAGCAGGATTTACACAACTGCCAGCCACCCAGTAATTATTGTTAAAACCCTGCACTATGTTATAAAATGCACCTGTTGATGAGGGTATCCGATAACTTTTGCACCAGACAGGCTCGCCCAAACTATCTGCCATTATGATTGATGGATTAATTTGTGAGACCATTCCGGCGATCAGATAACTTTTGTCAGAAGCCGGAACTATGGATGTAGCAGAGATTGCTTCGTAATGAAGCAATACTTTTGAAAAAGTCTTTTGCTGTGCAAAAAGGACTATTGGAAGGTTCAGGACTATAACCAATAGCAGGCTGAGGTAGTATCTGTTATTCATTGCAGTGTAAAAAGGTTTGAAAATCAGTGAATTAATTGATTATTAAACAATAGATTTTTTTAAAAGTATTTTAATCAAAGGTAAATACTGTATGCTGTTTTTCCAAATGTTTTTAAAGTTCAATCAGTTTTTGATTATTCATGTCATTTTCAATATTTTGCAGAGTTATTCATGCGACAGAAAACATAGTTTAAATAAACAACACAACAATTCTGTCAAGATCACTGAATGTCTCATTTCAAAGCAGTTTTGTTCTGACCCACAACATTTACACAGTATCTTTGATATCTGATGAAAATCATGGATAATACTGATAATGTAAAAAATCACTAATTTTACCACCTGAATTACAAAACTAACTTAATAAAGACTGAAAAATGCCAATACTTGGATCCATTATTAAAAGTGCAATTGAGTTTCCCAGCAAAATACCTTTTGAGAAAATAAGGCGTCAATCGCCTGCAAAGCAGCAAAATGCCACACTCAAAAAATTGCTGCGTGAAGCTCAGTACACTTCATTTGGTGAAGCGTATGAATTCAGCAACATGCTCAGGCAGAAGGATGTAGTAAATGCATTCCGCAAGAACGTTCCATTGCATGATTATAATGCCATACACCAGAAATGGTGGTACCGCACCCTGAATGGAGAAGCTTTTGTCAGCTGGCCGGGCAAGGTAAAATACTTCGCACTGAGTTCAGGCACCAGCGAGGCCTCCAGTAAGTATATACCGGTAACGGCTGATATGCTGAAAGCCATCAAACGCACCAGTATCAGGCAGATATTTTCACTTGCCCGGTATGATTTTCCGCGTGAATTTTACGAACGGGGCATACTCATGCTTGGCGGAAGCACTCATTTACAGTTCAACGGAACATACTACGAAGGCGACCTTTCCGGAATAACTGCCGGGAATATTCCTTTCTGGTTTCAGCATTTTTATAAACCCGGGAAACGTATTTCAAAAGAACGCGACTGGACCACAAAACTCGATGAAATCGTAAAAAATGCAAAAAACTGGGACATAGGGGTTATTGTTGGTGTACCTGCCTGGCTTCAGATTCTTATGGAAAGAATCATCAAGTATTACAATGTCAGCAATATTCATGATGTTTGGCCAAATCTTTCCATTTATGTTCACGGAGGAGTATCGTTTAGTCCGTATGCCAAAACTTTTGAAAAACTCCTGGGCAAACCCATCACCTACATCGAAACCTATCTTGCTTCCGAAGGATTTATAGCCTATCAGAGCCGGCCAAACACCAATGCCATGCAACTGGTGCTCGACAACGGATTGTTCTTTGAGTTTATTCCTTTCAACGACAAAAATTTTGATGCTGAAGGCCACCTTAACCCTGATGCTGAAACACTTACCATTGAGCAGGTGGAAGAGGGAAAAGAATATGCTCTTTTACTTTCATCCTGTGCCGGCGCCTGGAGGTATCTGATTGGGGATACAATCAAGTTTACATCAAAAGCCAATTCCGAAATAGTGATTACCGGCCGTACAAAGCATTTTCTTAATCTTTGTGGTGAACACTTGTCGCAGGAAAACATGAACCGCGCTGTACAGCTTACCGAAGAGCAACTTGGCATTTCATTCCCCGAATTTACTGTTGCCGGTATCAGGCACGAGAGCATGTTTGCACACAAATGGTATCTGGGAACAACCAACGACATCAGTCAGCTGGACATTCCGGGAATCCGCGAACGTATTGACCAGAATCTCAAAGATTTGAATGACGATTACCGGGTGGAACGTATTGCTGCTATCAGAGATGTAAAAGTGGAAGTAATTCCCCTGCAGCTCTTTTATGATTATATGAAACTTCTTGGCAAGGAGGGCGGACAAAACAAGTTTCCCCGGGTAATCAAAAACGAAAAACATACTCAATGGGAAGAGTTCCTTGAAAAGACTTTCAGGAATAAGTAAACCCCAATGCCCACATCAGCAGAATTTTACAAACCACGTAAGTTCAACAGGAACAAGATAAAAACTCAAACAATTACCATCAACTGCCGGGCTATTGCCCTGACAAACAGCACTTAACACGCAGATGCATCCTTTTATTGAAGGCTCTATACTCGGATTTACCCTTGCCATTATGCTGGGACCTGCCATGTTCTCGTTAATACAAACGAGCATACACAGAGGCATGTACCGAGGTATGATGCTTGCCGGAGGTATTTTCCTGAGCGATCTTGCTTTGGTTATGATGTGTTATCTGGGAGCCCTTCAGGTATTTGGAAATGACCGCAATTATCTGATGTTCGGTATTATTGGAGGGATTGTCCTGGTGGCATTCGGCATTGTTACTTTTTTGCGAAAAGTACATGTTTCCGACACAAATGATGTTATTGAAGTCAAAAAACCCGGGCCGCTTACTTATATTTTTAAAGGGTTCTTCCTCAATTTTGCCAATCCTTTTGTCTGGATTTTCTGGGTATCGGTTATGGTTACCGTTAGTACCAGCCACAGCGGCGATTTCAAAGCCATAGTTTACTTCTTTGGAGGGACTCTGTCAACCATCCTGCTCACCGATGTTCTGAAAGTTATTGTTGCCAGCCGGCTGAAAAGGTATCTAAAACCCAGAGTTCTGATTATGGTAAATCATGCAGTGGGAATACTGCTTGTACTTTTTGGTATTTATCTGGTGGTGCGGACTTTCCTGAATTTCTAGAATCAGCTGCATTTTATCAGGTATTGACTGTAAGTGTTTCCTGATATGATTCAAGCAATTACATTTTTTCACTACTTTTGTACTTAACCGGATTTCCCCAATGAATAAAAACCTGAATGCAACTTCCGAAAATCTTAGCTCTGCCGAAAAGGAGATAGAAAAGGTATTGCGCCCGGGCGACTTCGAAGACTTTTCGGGTCAACCCGGTGTAATTGAGAACCTCAGGATTTTTGTGAAAGCTGCCAAACTCAGGGGCGAATCACTCGACCATGTTTTGCTTCATGGCCCTCCGGGACTTGGTAAAACTACTCTTTCGCACATCATAGCCAATGAACTTGGTGTTAACATTCGCATAACTTCGGGCCCTGTGCTCGACAAGCCCGGCGACCTCGCAGGCCTGCTTACCAATCTCGAAGCCAACGATGTACTTTTTATTGATGAAATCCACCGCCTGAGTCCGGTAGTTGAAGAATACCTTTATTCGGCAATGGAAGATTACCGGATAGATATAATGATTGAAACCGGGCCCAATGCCCGTAGTGTGCAAATTGCCCTCAATCCTTTTACTCTGGTTGGCGCTACAACCCGTTCGGGCTTGCTTACTGCTCCGCTCAGATCAAGATTCGGAATCAATGCCCGTCTGTCATATTACGATGCTGCTACACTTGAAAGGATTATCAAGCGTTCATGCGGCATTCTCAAGGTTGAGATTACTTCCGAAGCAGCCTCTGAAATTGCCCGCCGCAGCCGCGGCACCCCGCGTATTGCCAATCTGTTGCTCAGAAGGGTCAGGGATTTTGCCCAGATCAAAGGCAATGGTATCATTGACTTAGCCATTTCACAGTTTGCGCTGGCTGCACTTCAGGTTGACAAAAACGGCCTCGACGAAATGGATAACAAAATTCTGAGCACCATCATAGACAAGTTCAAGGGCGGGCCAGTAGGGCTTACCACCATTGCAACTGCCGTGGGGGAGGACCCGGGAACCATCGAAGAGGTGTATGAACCTTTTCTTATTCAGGAGGGTTATCTTATGCGCACTCCCCGAGGGCGGGAGGTTACTCCTCTGGCCTTTACCCATCTGGGGAAAATAAAGCCCGGCGAACAACCCAAACTGTTCTAAGCAAAGACTGTGCATACTTTGTTTGCTCATCAAATTTAATTTCATGAACAACAGATCCCGTTTAACAGCATTCGTAAAACAAAGAGCTGCCGGACTGGGATTTTCCTTTTGTGGCATAAGCAAAGCCCGCCGGCTTGAAGAAGAAGCACCCCGGCTCGAAAAATGGCTTAGCCAAAACTACCACGGGAAAATGGCATACATGGAAAATCACTTCGAAAAACGCCTCGATCCCAGGCTTTTGGTTGATGATGCAAAATCGGTTATTTCATTACTTGTGAATTATTTTCCCGGGACACACACTCAATACAGCTCTCCGCTCAAGGTTTCAAAATATGCATTGGGCGATGATTATCATCACGTTATCAAGGAAATGCTTTTTAATCTGGCTGCCGGTTTAAAGGAAGAAGCCGGTGATATTAATTTCAGGGTGTTTACCGATTCTGCACCTGTGCTCGACAGGGCATGGGCGGTTAACTCCGGCCTCGGCTGGATTGGAAAAAACAGCATGATGATCTCCCGGAAACATGGATCATATTTTTTCATTGCAGAAATCATCACCGATCTTGAGCTGGAATATGATGATCCATTTGGCGGCAATTACTGCGGAGATTGCAGCAGATGCATGGATGCCTGTCCAACAGGAGCAATTGTTGCCCCGCGTACTCTGGATGCTTCAAAATGTATATCTTATCTGACTATTGAACTGAAAGACAGTATTCCGCAAGAGTTTAAAGGAAAAACCGACAACTGGATTTTTGGCTGCGATGTTTGTCAGGATGTTTGTCCATGGAATAAATTCTCAATTAAACATAGCATAACGCCCTTTGAACCTTCGGGAAAATGGACAGAATGGAGCCGCGAAATCTGGGAAAATATTGAAGAAAAAGAGTTTAAAGCCGTTTTTGGCAAGTCAGCGTTAAAAAGAGCGGGTTTTAAAAAACTGAAGGAAAGTATTGTATTTCAAATGAATACAAATTCTGCTGATGAACAAAATGACACCGGCAAATCCTGAACTGCAGTTTTATTCGGCAGCATAATGAATCAGCTTATTTTTTATGGTAAACTGACTTCCCAAAAGCATTCAGGCTTAGTCGGCCAAAACGTGTATATTTGCAAACCAAATAGTTGAGAGGAATTTATAAAATGGAGCAGATTGCAATTGACGTTAAGTCAGAGATTGGTGTACTGGAAGGGGTGGTAATTCACACCCCGGGCAGTGAGGTAGAAAATATGACTCCCAACATGGTTCAGAAAGCGCTTTACAGTGATATTCTCAACCTGAGTGTTGCCGGAGCTGAATATGATCAGTTCAGAAAAGTGCTGGAAAAAGTAACCAATACCTTTCAGGTGAGGGATTTGCTGTGCGAAATTCTGAAAAACGACAAGGTAAAATCGGGGCTTGTACACCGGATAGTTGACCACGAGCGGGTGGAAAGCCTGCGCGACGAACTTCTTGATCTTACACCGGCCGACCTTACTACAGCCCTGATTGAAGGTGTTGAACTCAAACGCGACAACCTTTCCCGTTTTCTGAGCAAAGAACGGTACGAACTGGATCCCTTGCACAACTTCTTCTTTACCCGGGATGCATCTATTTCAATTGGCAATCAGGTATTTATAAGCAAAATGGCCAGCAAGGTGCGCGATCGCGAATCCATGATTATGGAAGCCATTTTTGATTATCATCCCAGCTTTACAGCTCAAACAGTTAATCCCCTTTCGAGCAGGCACTTATGCAAGGATTTTAGTTTTGAGGGCGGCGATTTTCTGGTGGCCCGCGAAGATATTCTGCTTATTGGAACCGGATCAAGAACCTCTCCAAAAGCCATTGATTTTCTGATTGATTATTACAAAAAAGAGCGTAAAACCATGCATATCATTGTGCAGGAATTGCCCTATGAGCCCGAGTCGTTTATACACCTCGACATGGTATTTACCTTCCTCGATAAAGACAAATGTATGATCTATGAGCCACTGATAATGCATTCCAGCCGTTTTCTCACCATACACATTACTGTTGACAACGGAAAAGTAAAGATAGCTGAGGAATTGAATCTTCCGGTTGCGCTAAAAAGCCTGGGCATTGACCTTGAGCCGGTGCTGTGCGGTGGTTCACGCGACATAGTTTCGCAGGAACGTGAGCAGTGGCACAGCGGAGCAAACTTTTTTGCGATAAGCCCGGGAAAAGTATTGGGATATGGCAGAAACGAAAACACCATGCAGGAAATGAATAACCACGGCTTCGAAATATTGAGAGCCAAAGATGTGGTCAACGGCAAAGCCGATATCAACCAATACGAAAAATGTGTGATTGCCATTGATGGTGCCGAGCTTTCGCGCGGCGGAGGTGGTTGCCGCTGCATGACAATGCCTGTGAGAAGAGCAGCTGTGGCATGGTAATTATACAACTTGTATTTCTTAATTTTACTGCCAATCAACATCAAAATAATCAAACATCACTATTATGAATCCAACACTCAAAAGACTGACTATGAGCATACTCTCTGGCCTGGCAATGGCTGCCCTACCCATGGCCAATGCCCAAAACACACAAGGTGGAACCTTTAAGGTGGAATTCGAAAAGTACAAACTCGACAATGGCCTCGAGATTGTTCTGCATCAGGACCATTCCGACCCTGTAGTTGCGGTAGCCATTTTATATCATGTAGGCTCCAGCCGCGAAAAAACCGGAAAAACCGGATTTGCTCACTTCTTTGAACATATGCTTTTCCAGAATTCGGAGAATGTAGGCAAAGGTGAATTTTTCCGGAAAATTGATGACCTCGGCGGCACCTTCAACGGGGGCACATGGAACGACGGAACCGTTTATTATGAAGTTGTTCCCAACGATGCGCTCGAAAAAATACTGTGGATGGAAAGCGACCGTATGGGTTTCCTTATCAACACGGTTACACAGCTTGCGCTTGAACGTGAAAAGGACATTGTAATCAACGAAAAAAGGCAAAGAGTTGACAATCAGCCATACGGACATACCGGATATGTGATTGATAAAAACCTTTACGGTGACGGCCATCCCTATTCGTGGCAGGTAATCGGTTCAATGGACGACATAAGGGCTGCTACACTTGATGATGTAAAAGAATTCTACGAGAACTTTTATGGGGTAAACAATGCCACAATGGTGGTTGCCGGCGACTTTAACACTGCAGAAGTAAAATCCCTCATTGAAAAATATTTCGGTGAATTCAAACCACGCAAAAAGCCTGAAGCATTTAAACCAATGCCAGCCACACTCAGTGCAAACAAACTCTTTTACCACGAAGATAATTTTGCTCGTTTGCCTGAATTAAACATGGTTTTCCCAACCGTAGAAAACTATCATCCCGACGCTTATGCACTCGAAGTGCTGGCCGACCTGCTGGCTGATGGTAAAAAAGCGCCGCTTTACAAGGAAATTGTTGAAAAAGGGAAGCTTGCTCCGCGAATAATGGTGTACAACAACCCCATGGAACTGGCAGGGAAGTTCAACATCATTGTTCGTGCATTTGAAGGGGTAAATCTTAATGATGTACAAACTGCAATTGATGAAGGTTTCAGGCAATTTGAAGCCAACGGATTCAGCGAAAGCGACCTGCAGCGAATTAAAAATATGCGCGAAACAGCATTTTACAACAGCATTTCCAGCTTGCTCGGAAAATCATTTCAACTTTCACAGGCCAATATTTTTGGAGGCGATCCTTCAAAAATGATGGAAGATGTCAGGTTATTGAATGCAGTTACCCGCGATGATGTAATGAGGGTTTATAACAAATACCTGAAAGGTGCATCATTTCTGGCCACCAGTTTTGTACCCAAAGGCAAACCCGAACTTGCGATTAAAGGATCTGTTCGTGCTGAAGTGGTAGAAGAAGCCATTGAAAACACTGGTTCACAGGCCGAAGGCATGGAGGAAACCGAAGAAGATTACCCCCGCACACCCAGCCGCATCGACCGCAGCATTGAACCTCCGCTTGGCAAGGCTCCGTTGCTGAAAAGTCCGGATGTGTTTACTCAGGATTTTAAGAATGGCATGAAATTGTATGGCATAGAAAGCAATGAGCTTCCGCTGGTACAATTCAGCATCAGACTGATGGGCGGACAAATGCTGGATGACCCTCAAAAGCCGGGAGTTGCCCGCATGGTAGCCGAAATGCTTATGGAAGGAACAGCCAAACGCACCCCTGAAGAACTTGAAGAAGCAATTGGCCAGTTGGGAGCATCGGTTAATGTAAATGCCTCATCCGAATTTATAAATATCAGTGCCAACTGTCTGGTAAGAAATTATGATGCAGTAAGGCAGATTGTTGAGGAAATTCTGCTTGAGCCACGTTGGGATGAAGCTGAATTTGAGCGCGTTAAACAGGCTACGCTGGGTGCTATTGCTCAAAGAAATGCCAACCCCAATGCCATTGCCGGCAATGTTTTTTACCGCAAACTTTATGGCGACAACCACATTCTGAGTCAGGCGATTACTGGCACTGAAGCATCTGTAAATTCAATTACCCTGGAAGATCTGAAAGCGTATTACAAAAAAGCTTTTTCACCTTCGGTGGCTTCCATTCATGTTGCAGGAGACATTCAGCGCAGCAAGGTGATGGCCTCTTTCGAAAATCTGGCCAAAACATGGAAAGCTGCCGGGGTTATCATTCCTGAATACAAACTACCAGATAATCTGCCAGACAATCGTTTGTTCTTTATTGACATTCCTGATGCCAAACAATCGGTGATTATGGCTGGTAGTCTGGCTATGGAGCGCAACCATCCGGATTATTTCCCCGCATCTTTTGTCAATTACAAGCTTGGTGAAGGTTCGGGCTCAAAATTGTTTGGTGTGTTGCGTCTGGAAAAAGGCTACACCTATGGGGCCTATTCATTCTTTATGCCGCGACGTATTGCCGGACCATTTGTTGCAAGCTCAAGCGTACAATCCATGTATACCCTTGAATCGGTGCAGCTGTTCAATGAAATTCTTTCCGGTTTCGGGAAGGAATACACCTCAGAGGACCTCGAGCTTACACGCAATGCCATGATCAGGTCGAATGCCGGAAAATTTGAAACCATCAACAGCCTGATGGGCATGCTGAGCGAAATCAGCACCTACAATTTACCGGTTGACTATGTAAAACAGGAAGAGAAAACCGCAACAGCCATTACCCTCGAAGAAGCCCGCACTATGTACGAAAAATACATTAATGCCGGTAAAATGATTTATGTTGTTGTTGGCGATGCCCGCACCCAGTTCGACAGATTAAAACAAGCAGGACTGGGAGAACCGGTTTTGATAGACAAAGAAGGCAATCCTGTAAAATTGTAAAGCACAGAATTACCAATTACGCATTAAAAGAGCTGTATCTTTCAGGGTACAGCTTTTTTTGTTTGATTTGTAACAGAGTTGCAATGTTACATGAATATCGGCGTTTGTTACCTAAAATTACGATATTTGTAAAATAAAGCTTCGGATTATGACCTTGCGAAAACTGCTGCGACCAAAGGTTACCAACATCTACGAACAAAAAAAAACATGGAAGCGCTGGCTCTTTATCATGGCCTTGCTCATTGTTGGCTTTTCGCTTTGGTATTCAAATCAGCTGGTTAAAAATATTGCCCGCGACGAAAGGGCAAAAATTACAACCTGGGCAAATGCCATTCAGCAGCGGGTGAACTTAGTAAACTACACCGATAATTTTTTCGATAAAATCAGGGCCGAAGAAAGAAAACGAGTTGAAATTCTTGCCGAAGCCACCGAAAGAATGGTAATGGCCGGCGAAAATGAAAATATTCTGTTTTATCTGAGTATTATCTCTAACAATACATCCATTCCTGTAATTCTGGCTGACCCGCAGGGCAGAATTAAGGAAGCCAGAAATGTGGATTTTGACACCGACTCCATTAAAGAGTTTACTCCGGAACTGCTCGAAGAGTTTTCGGTGTATCCGCCGCTTAAACTTGACTACTATTCGGGCAATTTCGTTTATTTCTATTACAAGGATTCCAGGCTGTTTTCTGAATTAAAGGTGGTACTCGACGACCTGGTTGAATCTTTTTTTAATGAAGTGGCCAATAACTCAGCCTCGGTACCTGTAATTATAACCGACAGTACCCGTACCAAAGTGGAAGCATGGGGAGCCATTGACAGCACAAAACTCAGCGATTCTGTTTATCTGAACCAAATGCTTGCTGAAATGTCGGCACAAAATGACCCCATTGGTATCACAATTGCCGACCAAACCCATTATATATTTTACAAAGATTCATTTTTGCTGACACAGTTGCGCTACTTTCCTATAATTCAGCTGGCCATTATCAGTATATTTCTGTTGGTTTCTTATCTGCTTTTCAGTATTGCCAGACGTTCGGAGCAAAATCAGGTTTGGGTTGGACTGGCCAAGGAAACAGCTCATCAGCTGGGCACCCCGCTGTCATCAATGATGGCATGGGTAGAATATCTAAGAACAAAGGATGTTGGTGAAGGCACCATTGAAGAGCTGGAGAAAGATGTTAACCGCCTGAATACCATAGCTGAAAGATTCTCAAAAATAGGTTCAGCAGCCAATCTCAAAACAGAAAATCTGGTTGATGTTATTTTTAATTCCGTTGCATATCTTAAAACAAGAACATCAAACAAGGTTACTTTTACCATTGAACCACCAAGAGGTTCGGTAATTCTGGTGCCTTTAAACTATCAGCTTTTCGACTGGGTGATAGAGAATCTGGTAAAAAATGCTGTGGATGCCATGTCGGGACAGGGAACCATTAATATTGATATTTCCGAAGAAGATAATCACATCAATATTGACATCAGCGACACCGGAAAGGGAATTCCGCGTAAAAAATTTCAAACCATTTTCAACCCGGGATACACCAGTAAACAAAGAGGCTGGGGACTCGGACTTTCGCTCACGCAGAGAATCATTCGCGAAATACACGATGGAAAAATCTTTGTAAAATCATCGGTTGCCGGCAAAGGCACTACTTTTAGAATAGTTTTGAAAAAGTAGGAGCAATTAACCGAAAGAGATTGTCTGCTTGTAAATGTTACTTTTTTACTACCCTCCCCGGATTCTGATCCAGAAAACTTTTCCATCCGGAATAACTTTTGCCGTTTTCGGTGGGTTCGCGCTGAAAATAATGACAAACTGCCACTGCTACAGCATCGGTGGCATCCAGCAATTTAGGCTCAGAACCCAGATTCATCAGATTGCCAAGCATACCAGCTACCTGCTCCTTGCTGGAGCTGCCATTGCCCGTTATGGACTGTTTTATTTTACGCGGCGAGTATTCAAAAATAGGAATGTTTCTGTAGAGGCCGGCGGCCATTGCCACTCCCTGTGCCCGGCCCAGTTTGAGCATAGACTGAACATTTTTCCCGTAAAACGGAGCTTCAATGGCCAGCTCATCGGGGTGATGCCGGTCAATAAGGCTGAGCACCGATTCAAAAATCTTTTTTAACCGCAATTCATGGCTTTCTTTCGATGAGAACTTATACACATCAAGGGTAATCAACTCTATTTTCTTACCTTTATCGGCGATAATACCGTAACCCATTACCTGAGTTCCGGGGTCAATGCCGAGTATGATGCGGTCTGTTGCCATTTTTAGGATTTGTTCTGCATGAAAATCAACGCAAAGTTACGTAAATCAATCAATATACTTTCGCGCATAATTTTTGCGGGACTGGCATTGTGGTTTATTTACAGGCAGACCTCCGGCGGCAACAACTTTAACCAATTTGCTGACAACCTGAATATTCTGTTTGCCGACAATTATAAAAAACTACTTTTTGCGTTGGTAGCGCTTCTCATGCCTGTGAACTGGGGAATAGAATCCTTAAAATGGAGATTACTGATTTCGCACATTGAAAAGGTTAGTTTTTTTGATGCTTACCGCTCGGTAATGACAGGAATAACCATGAGTTTGTTTACCCCCAACCGCGTGGGAGAGTTTTTTGGCAGGGCATTTACTCTCAGGTCGGGAGAAACCATAAAGGGAGCTCTGCTTACTATTGCCGGGAGTATAAGTCAGCTGCTTGTCACCCTGATTGCAGGGTTCGTTGCATTGATTTTCTATCTGCCCATCTATATTCTGCAGGATATCAGCTGGCAAAAGTGGCTGTACGCGGGTTTGGCCGTCTTTCTTGTTGCTTTTTCGGCAATGCTTATTGCATTGTACTTAAAGGTTCCTTTTCTCACAGAACAATTCGAAAAAATGGTCAGGCCATCGTGGCGTAAAATCAACAGCTACCTGCAAGCCATTGACCACCTCAGTCAAAAGGAACTCATCAGAGTATTGATATTTAGTTTGCTGCGCTATTTTGTTTTTTCATTGCAGTTTTTTGTTCTGCTCAGAATATTCGGGGTAAGCATACCTTATCTTAATGCACTTATGCTCATAGCCATGACCTATTTTGTGATGTCAGCAATACCAACAGTTGCTCTGGCTGACCTGGGAATTCGTGGCTCTGTATCTATTTATTTTTTGGGGATGTATTTTGCCGGTAATAACTATTCAACAGAAATACTGGCAGCCAGTACGGCAGTTTGGATGATCAATCTGGCACTTCCGGCGCTCAGCGGGATACTTTTTATTCACCGCCTTAAAATATTTCGAAAATCCAAATCTGGCTGAATGACTCCTGAATACCTCCTGACCGGCTTAGCTCTTATCTCTGGATTGGGATATCTGATCCTGCTCGCTATTTTTACCACAGGCTGGTTCAGGCTGCCCGGGCAAAAGCCGGCAGCAGTGCACTGTAATCAGAAAGTAAGTGTGATTGTAGCTGCAAGAAATGAAGAAGACAATATACTCAACTGCCTGAATTCATTAATAAAGCAAGATTATCCCAAGACCCTCACCGAAATAATTATTGTTAACGATGCTTCGGATGACAATACTGTGAATAAAGTTGTTTCTTTTATCAATGAGCATAAAGCTGATAATATAAAGTTGATTGATTCCGAAAAAAAGAGTGGCAAAAAACAGGCTTTATACCAGGCTCTTAAAATTTCGAACGGCGATGTTATACTTACTACCGATGCCGACTGTACCCGCGGCAATCAGTGGATTAGCGTAATGCAGTCATTCTTAAACAGAAACGACACTTTTTATATTACCGGACCGGTTGAATTTATTGCAACTTCACATAAATCAGACTTAATCCTGGGCACTGAATTTATGTCGCTTATTGCCTCAGGTGCCGGTGCAATAGGCGCTGGATTCCCAATCATGTCGAATGGCGCCAATATGGGATTTGTAATGCAGGCTTACAAACAACTAGGCGATGACCCCTTGTGTTCGCAGCAGGCTTCAGGTGAGGATGTTTTCCTGATGCATGCTTTCAGGAATAAATTCGGCAGCAGAAGTATAGGATTTGCCAAAAGCAGAGAAGCCACAGTTTATACACTACCGCCAGGCACCATTAAAGAATTCATAAGCCAGCGTTTGCGCTGGACATCAAAGAGCCGTTCCTATAAAAATGGATTTCTGATATTTACCGCACTGAACGTACTTTTAATAAATACCTTATTGGCTGTACTGCTTATATTGTCAATATTTCTGTCGGATATGCGATTTCCGGCACTTATATTATTTGGAATAAAGCTGCTGGCTGATTTTCCATTGTTAGCTGCATTTTCAGTCTTTATCAAAAAATATAACAGGATATTAGTGATTATACCCCTGGAATTACTGATTGTGTTTTACACCACGCTGACCGGGATAGCCGGAAATTTTGTTAACACGAGCTGGAAAGGACGCAGCATCAGGGATGCCTAAGCCGCTCCGGCTCCATATGTATAGTACTCACAATTCCACGTTCAGCCCTGAGTCTAACTTCAACCCTTGTAGCAATTTCGTGCGCATCCTGAAGGGTCATTTCATCGGGAAGTTTGATGTGCAAAGTCATTTCAATATGATCGCCGTAGCGGTGCATATGAATGTGATGCGGTTTCAGGTCAAGCACACTTTCCTTACGGCAGGATTCCCTGATGTAATCCACCATTTCATCATCGGGAATTTCTCCCATCATTAACTTTACAGCGTCGCGCAGAATATCATAGGCGGCATAAAAAATGAGTATGGCCACAACAATACCCAGTACGCCATCAATCCACCAGACATGCCTTCCCAGAAAGATTCCTGCCAGTATCACCAATGATGAAATGGCATCGGAGCGATGGTGCCAGGCATCGGCCCTTACTGAGCGCGCACCGGTTTTTCGGGCAAGCAAAAACGCATACTGCGCCATGGCTTCCTTTGAAACTATTGAAATGATGGTAGCAACAATCGCCAGCATTCCATATGAAACTTCCTGCCTTTCGCGCAAACGTGCTACCCCTTCAATCACAAAATTAAACGCCACCACACTCAGCATCACACCAATAATCATAGCAGCAATGAGCTCGGCACGCCCGTGTCCGAATGGATGCTCGCGGTCAGCAGGTTTTGATGAAATCCTCACACCTACCAGCACAACTATCGAAGTAAGTGAGTCGGAAAGTGTGTGCCAGGCATCTGCAATAATAGCAATGGATCCTGAAACTATTCCAGCCCACATTTTCAGTATAAAAAGCAATACATTTCCAATAATGGAAACCCAGCCTTCGCGTTCGGCCAATTGCTGATTAGTTTGCATAACTTATTTTCTCAACGATTTACAAAAGTAATTATTCCACAGAAAGCTTTCCGGCTTTTATGAGTGCTTCTGCCAGTATTAAATCTTCAGGAGTTGTAATTTTTAAGTTTCTTCTGCTACCTTCAGCCAGATGTATTTTAAAGCCAGCTGCTTCGGCAAGCTGAGCATCGTCGGTGTAATTCATAAAATCAGCACGGGCATAGGCCGTCCTTAGAATTTCTATTTCAAAACATTGCGGGGTTTGAACTGCATAAACTCCATTCCGGTCAACCGGATGGCTCCCGTTATTATCCTTCTTTCTTAAAGAATCTGAAAGCGGAATACATGGAACCGCTGAACCTTTTTCGGAGGCCAGAGAAAAACATCCTGAAATCATAGCTTTATCTGCCAAAGGCCTCACTCCGTCATGAATAGCAACCAAAGCCTGTTCAGCCATTATTTTGCTTAATCCGTTTTTTACAGAATGGCCGCGCGTTTCTCCTCCTGGTACACACAAATGAGGAGTTTCAAATTTGAAGTTGTTGCACAATTCTTCCCAAAACGGAATATGGTTTAGAGGCAAAACCAATATCAGCGAAATTCCTTCAACAGCTTCATAAAAAGCTTGCAGAGTGTGCATCAGGACAGGTTTTCCTGCCAGTTTCAGAAATTGTTTCGGAATCTCAGAACCCATTCTGTTACCCGATCCTCCTGCAACAATTACAGCATAATGTTCCACCTGTTTTTTCAGCAAACGTACACAATTCCGGCTTAAAACACAAGACTTGTTATGCCACTCTGCAGGTCAGCGGAAAAGCAGGCATAAAAAAGCCCCGGTGAAGGAGCTTTTAACAGATTGTTTCAGAATGCGTTAAAGGATAAGCATTGCATCTCCATAGGTAAAGAAGCGGTACTTTTCATTGACGGCTTCCTTGTATGCTTTCATCAGAAAATCAAAATCGGCAAATGCAGCTGTCATCATAAGCATGGGCGACTGAGGCAAATGAAAATTGGTGATCATACTGCTGGCAATGCTGAAATCGTAAGGAGGAAAGATAAACTTGTTGGTCCATCCTTTATAAGGTTTAAGCATACCCGAAATGGTGACCGATGTTTCAACAGCCTTCATGGTGGTGGTTCCAACAACACAAACCTGTTTGCGGTTTTCTTTGGCAGTATTTACAATTTTTGAGGCTACATCATCAATGATAACCTCTTCTGAATCCATTTTATGTTTGGTAAGGTCTTCAACATCAATGGCCCTGAAATTTCCGACACCGGCGTGTAAAGTAACAGAAGCAAAAGAAGCTCCCTTGAGCTCAAGGCGTTTCATCAGCTCACGACTGAAGTGCATACCGGCTGTTGGTGCAGCAACAGCTCCTTCTTTGGAAGCGAAAATGGTTTGATACCAGTCTTTATCTTCAGGAAGAATTTCCCTGAGGGCCTGAAGCTCTTCGGGGATAGGAGTTTTACCGAGGCTTTCAATGGTTTTCTTAAATTCCTCGTAGTTGCCATCAAACAGGAAACGCAGGGTTCTGCCTCTTGAGGTGGTATTGTCAATAACTTCAGCTACCAAAGCATCGTCGTCGCCAAAATAGAGTTTGTTTCCGATTCTGATTTTTCGGGCGGGGTCAACCAATACATCCCAAAGGCGGGCTTCAGCATTTAATTCTCTGAGAAGGAATACAGTAATTTTCGCTCCGGTTTTTTCTTTCTCTCCGGTGAGCAATGCAGGGAATACTTTTGTATCGTTGATGACAAAAACATCGCCATCACCAAAATACTCCAAAATATCAGTAAATTTTCGGTGTTCAATGGTTTGTGTTTTCCTGTGAAGCACCATAAGCCTGGAACCATCGCGGTTTTCAACGGGTTGCCTGGCAATGAGATCGTTGGGCAGGTGATAACGAAATTGAGAGAGTTTCATTCCGGAATTATTTTATGTTTGAAACAGCCGGTAAATTAAAGATTACCGGAAATTGAAAAAAATGTCGGGCGAATTGAAAAACGCAGTATGTTTGCCATGCATTGTGCGTCAGTTCGGTTTGTTAATAAAAATTGCCCCTTTGGTTAGTTCAGCAAAAAACGCATTGCTCCCCGCAAAAAGGGGTGCAAAAGTAATACAATTTTGCCGAAAAATCAAGGGGTTAGGCATTTTTATTTAATGTTTCTTCAATTCTTACTTATTTAGCCGGAATTTTTTTGTACTTTTGCGCCCTCAAAACTGATTTTTCTAACCCATTATCAATCAGCAAAAATGTCGACAGTGGTTAACATTTTCTCGGGCAGAGCCACCCGTTACCTGGCCGAAAAGATAGCGGTCAGCTATGGTAAGAAGCTGGGAGATGTTCTGATTACCGACTTTTCGGATGGCGAATACCAGCCTTCTTTCGAGGAAAATGTCAGAGGAAACGACCTTTTTATCGTTCAGTCAACCTTTGCACCTACCGACAACCTTTTTGAACTTTTGCTGATGATAGATGCCGCCAAACGGGCTTCCGCCAGACACATCATTGCGGTTATACCTTATTTTGGCTTTGCCCGTCAGGATCGCAAAGACAAACCCCGGGTTTCCATAGCTGCCAAGCTGGTAGCCAATCTGCTCACAGCAGCCGGAGTTCAACGCATCATTACCATTGATCTTCACGCCGATCAGATTCAGGGATTCTTCGATGTACCTGTTGATCATCTGTATGCATCCTCCATTTTTGTGCCTTACATCAAACAGCTTAACCTGCCCAATCTGGTTATGGCATCTCCCGACACCGGCGGAACACGCAGGGCTGCTGCCTATGCCAAGATACTGAATACCAGTTTTGTTATCTGCTATAAACAACGTTCAAAAGCCAACCAGGTAGATACCATGGAGCTCATAGGCGATGTTACCGGCAAGGATGTAATTCTTGTTGACGATATAATTGACACAGCAGGAACCATTTGCAAAGCGGCACAACTTATGATTGACAAAGGAGCAGCCAGCGTTCGCGGATTCTGCACTCACCCGCTGCTTTCAGGGAATGCAATTGAAAGAATTGAAGCTTCACCTTTTACGGAAGTAGTGGTTACCGATACCATTCCCCTGAGAAGACAAAGCGACAAAATTCATGTGATCAGCACTGCATCTTTGCTGGCTGATGTTATCGGGAAAGTGCACAATTATGAGTCTATTTCCACTCTTTTTAAATTCGATTAACCCCCAGGGTGATCAATTATAACAAACCTAAACAAAAACAAACAAATGAAAAAAGTATCATTGAGCGGTTCCCTTCGCGGGAACGTAGGGAAAAAAGATGCTAAAGCCCAGCGCGCAGCCGGCAAAGTGCCCTGTGTAATTTATGGTGGTAAAGAACAGGTTCATTTCTCAGCCGACGAAGTAGCTTTTAAGCCTATTCTTTACACTCCGCATTCACATCTTATTGAGATTGATGTTGATGGAAAACAATACCTCACCATTCTTCAGGATCTGCAGTCTCATCCGGTAAGCGACAGTATTCTGCATGCCGATTTTATGGAACTCAGCCCCGAAAAACCGGTTATCATTTCTGTGCCCGTGCGCATTACAGGAACTTCACCCGGTGTTCTCCGCGGAGGTAAACTGGTGAAAAAATTCCGTAAGGTTAAAATAAAAGCCTTAATCCCCAATCTTCCTGACGAAGTTGAAGTAAATATCAACAATCTGGACCTTAATCAATCAATTAAGGTTGGTGATCTGAAACTTGACAATGTTGAATTCCTTGATGTTAAGTCTTCGGTTATTGTTACTGTTCTCACTACCCGTAACGTAGAACCTACTGCTCCCGGCAAATAATCGGGATTAAACCAATACTTTAAACCGGAGACAGGAATTATAAATTCCCGTTTCCGGTCTTTTTTTAATCAAAGAGTTCAAAATCAAGGTCATATCTCATCTCCAGCCTTTATAACAGGATTTTGATCTGAGCAAAACCGGTTTGCTGACAGATGGCAAGTGACTCACAAAACCTGATCTCTGTATGAGTTCGCAACTCAAAACATCCAAGAAATGAAGTATTTAATTGCAGGGCTGGGAAATATTGGGGATGAATATGCCAACACCCGTCACAACATAGGGTTTATAATTGCCGATGCCCTGGCACAAGACCTCGGGGTTAAATTTACCACCGACCGATTAGCCATGCGTGCTGAAGCCCGTTTCAGAGGGAAAAGTATAATTATAATAAAACCAACTACATATATGAATCTCAGCGGAAAAGCATATAAGTATTGGTTAACCATGGAGAACATTCCTGCAGAAAACTCACTGGTTGTGGTTGACGATCTGGATCTGGATACCGGCGTTTTCAGGCTTAAAACCAAAGGCAGCGGTGGTAGCCATAACGGTTTGAACAACATCATTGAAATGCAGGGCAACAACAATTTTCCGCGGTTAAGAGTGGGTATTGGAAGCAATTTTGCCAGAGGACATCAGGTTGATTATGTTTTAGGGCGGTTCTCGCGCGATGAAGAAAAGATATTCCTGGAAAGGATTCCGGTTGCTGTTGAAATCATAAAAAGTTTTATTGCAGCAGGGGCATTGAATACGATGAATGTGTACAATAACAAGTGAAATTAGTTAAATCAAATATTTACGTGCCTTAACGGCCTCTCAAATTGCAATATATCGCAAAAAAAAGCCGGCTTTCACCGGCTTCTGTTATTTTAGATATTTGCTTTCAGCTTACTTCCTATAATTTCGCTTACTTTCTCAATAGCCACCCTTTCCTGCTGCATGGTGTCGCGCTCGCGAATGGTGACTGTATTGTCTTCGAGAGTTTGGTGATCAACAGTAATGCAATAAGGGGTTCCTATTGCATCCTGCCGGCGGTAACGTTTGCCGATGGAGTCTTTTTCCTCGTACTGGCAGTAATAATCATATTTCAATGAATCCATGATTTGTCTTGCTTTTTCAGGAAGCCCGTCTTTGGCAACCAGTGGCAAAATGGCCGCTTTTACAGGTGCAAGTACCGGAGGAAGTTTCATTACCACACGCTCGGAACCGTCTTCAAGTTTCTCTTCGGTATAAGCATTGCTGAGCATTGCCAGGAAAGTGCGATCGAGGCCGATGGAGGTTTCCACTACATAAGGAATGTAGCTTTCATTCAACTCAGGATCAAAATATTGCATTTTTTTGCCAGAGTATTTCTGATGTGCTCCCAGATCGAAATCGGTTCTCGAATGTATGCCTTCCAGCTCCTTAAATCCGAAGGGGAAGCGGAATTCAATATCGGCTGCAGCATTGGCATAGTGGGCAAGTTTCTCATGGTCGTGGAAACGATAATTTTCCTCGCCCAACCCAAGTGAATGATGCCATTTGAGCCTTTCGTTCTTCCAGTATTCAAACCATTCGAGCTCGGTGCCGGGGCGAACAAAAAACTGCATTTCCATTTGTTCAAACTCACGCATCCTGAAAATAAACTGCCTGGCTACAATCTCATTCCGGAAAGCTTTGCCTATTTGTGCAATACCAAAAGGAATTTTCATCCTTCCGGTTTTCATAACATTAAGAAAATTCACAAAAATACCCTGTGCTGTTTCAGGGCGAAGGAAAATGGTGTTGGCATCTTCGCTTACGGACCCCATCTGGGTAGAAAACATAAGGTTAAACTGACGCACTTCGGTCCAGTTGCGTGAGCCGGAAATGGGGCAAACGATTTCAAGATCTTCGATCAGCTTCTTAATATCTGCCAGATCATTGTTCTCAAGACCCTTATACAAGCGGTCTTTGATGTTGTCAATTTTTGACTGATTTTCAAGCACCCTCTGGTTGGTAGCCCTGAACTGTGCCTCATCAAAAGCATCGCCAAAACGTTTGGCGGCTTTTTCAACCTCCTTGTTGATTTTGTCTTCGAGTTTGGCAAGATGATCTTCAACCAGGACATCGGCGCGGTAACGCTTTTTGGAATCCTTGTTGTCAATCATGGGGTCGTTGAACGCGTCCACATGGCCCGAGGCCTTCCAGATGGTTGGGTGCATAAAAATTGCGGAGTCAATCCCAACAATGTTTTCGTGATAGCGAACCATGGCCCGCCACCAATACTCCTTAATATTGTTCTTCAGTTCAACTCCGTTCTGGCCGTAATCATAAACAGCACTTAGTCCGTCGTAAACTTCACTGGATTGAAATACAAACCCATACTCCTTGGCATGGGCAATAATTTTTTTGAATATTTCGTCGTAGTTTGCCATGCTGCAAAGGTAAGAATTGATTTTGGATTTATAAAAAAGGGATTTATTGCGAACAGCTGCCTGCAGAAAATAATTGGCCTGCCTTCGCATTGCATTACATTTTTGCTTTAGTTTGTATTCCGGCAGAAGAGTTTGAAAATGACAGATATAACAAAACAAAGGTTCGTCAGAATTTCGGGGGGCGCTCTTTTCCTCACTCCTGAGGTAAGTTTGCCACTGTGGGACACCAACCTCAACCCCGACTATATGCGTTTTAAGCCGGGGCAAAACTTCTGCTGGAAGACGGAAATAGTTGATTACGATTCAGTTTCAAAGAAAGTGAAGCTAAAAGTAATTGACTATTACCCATTGGAAACTGAAGCGTTCAATTCTCAGAAACTCAAAATGCCAGTTGCAGAAGTTGAGTTTGAGCTGCTCGATTGGAAAAAATTGGAACCACAATTGTCATTTTATCAGTACAATCAAATGCTGGTAATATTAGACAATCTGGAAGCTGAAAGTCTCTCAAATAAAGTGAAAGTCCCTGCGGTGGGTGCACTGGGAGTTAGCTCTGCTTTTGACAAGGCGGAATTTTCTGAAGCGCAGGAATCATCAATTCCTGTAAAAAAGACAAGATTCTTCAGCGAAAGATTTACCTGTTTTTATACCGATGCAACATTTCTTACGGGCTGTGTTAAAGTGTTACAAAACTTCAAATGGACAGATAATCCGGTAACTATAACCCTTGAGAACAGTAGTATTCTGGCTGAGTTTGACCTGGTGAAATCATTTTTTCATAAGGTGCACGATGGCAGGAAGAAGTTTGATGTGTTCGCCGAATTTGAAGTAACCGATGGTGAAATAACTGAAATTAAAGCTTTCTCGCCTCAGATTGCTGCCATTGGCGACCAATTTATCGAAGGTGTAAAACAGGCGCGGATGCATATGTTTTTAAAAAAATCAATGCCATCGGTGGACAAATCCCTGTTCACAGCCGATGAGTTTTTCAGCCACCACGATGAATTTGGTGAAAAGGGTAACACATTCAATACCAACGAAATGGAGTTGTTGCTGGCCTCTATTGCCGAAAGCAGCTTAAGAAACCGCAGACAAATAGAATATCTTGCCGGCGGGCTTCATTCTCCTGAGCAAAAAATACGCTTTACGCTCAAGCCGGTTTTTGGGTTTGTTTTCTGCATCAACGGACAAACCATGAATCATTTCTGCTGGGAACTGCTCAACAGCCACGCTACTTATCTCTGGTCGTTTGATAAGGCTTCGGGCAATATAAAAGAGCATTATCAACGTGTTGAAATCATTATAGCAGGCATACGTGAAACCGGCCGCGAACTTTACAAACAGCATTTCAGGTTGTTGCCTCCCGAACCTGATATGGTATTTAGTGTAATCAACCACACCAATGCAGGCTCTGATTTAAAAGACGGTTTCCCGGAATGGAAACACAGGCTGCTGGAAAGACTGGTTTAAGTTTT
>JANJXJ010000146.1 GCA_024709105.1 Lentimicrobium sp.
AGTCCGACCGCTGGGATGTTTACATTGTTGTTCAGGCGAAATACCTTAATGCTTGCCGGGAAATGCATGTTGACTCGATTTTGTTTCTGGTTTTATTCTGTTTTGCAAAGATAAGTTAATTCTGTGGTACTGGATTTTTGATGTTAATGAGCCTGTATATCATTTTGCTACATAAAATCAGATTAATTTTTCTGTAAAATCTGGCTTAATTATCTTGCCTGCAATGGTAACAATTCGAAAGAAGAAGTTATAAAATCTGAGTTTGAGATAATCCTAACTCAGATTTCCTGTTTTTTAGCGATTAGTTTATTGAATTATTCAGTTTAAACAGTGTAGCTAAATACTTTTATTGTTCTATCTATCTGAATTAAAGCAAAATAACCTTTGATAAATTGCCCGGTTTGAGCAAGTGCTTACTCTGATAGCAAAAAGTAGAGTCATTTGGCAAGACATTTTGAGCTGATGACCAGGGAAAAGATATTTCCCCTCTCTGATTTTTTAAATTAAGTTGGCAGAAAGAGATGAAGATCAAAACTTTTGCATGAAGATCAAAACTAAAAATCTTTAGGTTGATCAAGAAAGTGTTAAGTGAAAAAGTAGCTTTTTAAACACCACATTGCTTAGGCTGGAATGTTTATTTATGAATTTTTTATATGTTTGTATTTAAGTCGGGAAAATCAATGAATTTAATTTCACAATTGGTTAATTTCATTCTTGTGATAGTATTTCTGCTATTGCAAAATAATACGTATTGTGCTGAACAATCGGAAGTTGACTCTTTATTACTTAGCTTAAAATCTGGCAAAACATCTTTTGATAAAATTTCTGCCAATATTGAGTTGTCAAATATTTACTCAAATACGGATTTGCAAAAAGCTCTTGAATATGCTGAAAAGGCTGTAGAATTGGCAGAGGAATTGGAGAAACCGGAAATATTGTCAAAGGCATTGAATAATATTGGCAATGTTTATTTTAATCAAGGGTTTTCTGACCTGGCATTGGCATATTTTTATCGAAGCCTCGAAATAAATAAATCCTTAGGTAATGAAAGAGGAATTGCATCTCTGCTTATAAACATCGGAGCAATAAGTTTAAGCACCAGTGAATTCAGGCAGGCGAAAGAGGAGTTTATTGAGGCTTTAAAAAGATTAAAAGAGCTAGAGCAGGTAAATCAAAATGAAAGCTACATGGTAGAAATTGCGACCGTATATAATAATCTGGGTATTGCCTGCCAGAATCTGAAAGAGTTTAAGGAAGCCGAAGACTACTATACTTATGGAATAGAATTGGTAAAACAGAATCGGACCAACTCGAATTTACTTGCCAATTTATATAATAATCTGGCGAGTTTATTCCTTGATTTGAAACGAAATGAAGATGCGTATAATCCCATGAGAGTTGCATTGGATATTCGCATGAATCTGGGAGATAAAAATGGAGAAGCTCAGTCTTACAGGATGCTTGCTGCATATTATGTTGCAACAGGAGATACAGAAAAGGCCTTTGATTTTCTTTATAAAGGATACAATCTGGCAGTGATAATCGGAAACATATCGCTGCAATCCAATCTTGTTCATAAGCTATTTGCTGAATACAGAAGGTTAAATGAATCAGATTCGGCATTGAAGTATCACATTATATTAAATTCGATTGAAGCTGAGTTGAATAACAAGGAAGCTCAGCGAGAACTTGCGCGATTGGAGATAACGGCTCAATTTAAAGAAAGAGAGCAACAAAGAGAATTAGAACAAAAGAAGAGGGAAAGCCGGTATATACTCGTTGGTATAGGATTATTGTTTGCAGTAGCAGTATTGGGATTGTTTATTTTATTGTCTCATAATCGCTTGAAACGCATAAGACTTCAAAAAGATGTTGTTGACCTTGCTTCAAAAAACCTCGCACTTGAAAAATCTTCGCTTGAGAAAGAACTTGATATACGTAATAGAGAGCTTGCGACTAATGTTATGTACCTTGTTCAGAAAAACGGGTTCATAACAGAGATAACAGAACAATTAATGACAATAAAACAGAGCCATCCTGATAACAACATACTGCAATTGGAGAAACTGTTAAATGATTTGAAGTCAAACCGTAACGACAAAATCTGGAAGGAATTTGAAATAAGGTTTCAGGAAGTACATCAGGATTTTTATAAAAAGCTTAACCAGCGCTTTCCCGACCTTACTCCCAATGAGAGAAAACTTGCAGCTTTTTTGCGACTGAATATGACAACGAAAGAAATTTCAGCAATTACATTTCAGTTGCCCGACAGTATAAAAACTGCCCGATCAAGGCTGCGTAAAAAGCTTGGGCTACCTCAGGAGGCAAATATCATTTCGTTCCTCGAAAATCTATGATACTATTAAAGAATGATTAAGTTAAAAGATGATGCATTTAAAATGTTGAAAAACAGCACTATAAAATGAAATGTAAATTTGGCCTTATCATTATTTTAGTTTGTACACCTTTTGTTACCCCTGTTTATAGTGCTTGATTACAGTCCATTTTTATTTTTGCCAGTGGTTAAATTTTAGGAATCTCAAAATTCGACCATTAAAAAATGGTAAAAACTAACGAAACACACAAACGCAATTTAGAAGACCATGAAAACTACCCTTCTTTTTTCATTTATTTTATCCTCATTGTTTGCTTTGGGACAAGCGATAGTTATTCCCGACAGTACATTCAACGGTACTGGCCGTTCAGTTTTTTCTGTTGGTGCAAGTCTGGATTTTGGAGATAACATTGCGTTACAACCGGATGGAAAAATTATAATGACTGGTGCAAGTATGAACCTTGGCGGGTTGGTTAACCTGGGGGTATGTCGTTTGAATCCCGATGGGAGCTTTGACAATACTTTCGGAACCGGGGGTGTTTCTCAGGTTGATCTCGGAGGACAGCCATCACAGGGCGGTTTTGACCCTGAAATATTTATTCAGCCGGACGGAAAAATTCTTATTTGCGGATACGGATGGAATGGCACAGATGAAGATATGTTTATCTGCCGTTTATTGCCGGGAGGTGCCCTTGATCCGGGATTCGGAACAGGAGGAAAAGTGTTTGTAGGGCTCATGAGTGCTGGCATGCCTGACGCGGCAAACGCAATCACAATTGATGCATCTGGAAATATTTATGCTTGTGGCTCAACACGTATCGGAGCTACTCCTATGTCGAACGACCTGGCCATAATTAAGCTGACTCCTTCAGGTAATCCTGACCCTTCATTTTCGGGAGACGGGAAATTATTACTGGATATAAGTACCGGGCTTTGGGATTTTGGATATGGAATTACTGTGAAGGATGATGGCAAAATCATCGTGGCTGGATATACTGGATTTCCGGCAGATTTCTTTGCCATAAGATTGCTGCCTGATGGTAATTTCGACACCTCATTTGGCACATCTGGCAAAACAATCATTGACATTATGGGCAGCAATGTTGCCGATGAATGTTTAGGTATGACCATTGCAAATAATGGAAACATACTATTGGCAGGGAATGGTTATAATCCGGCGACCAACTCGTTTGTAGGTGCAGTTGTATGTTTAACTCCCGCCGGGATTCCTGATGTTAATTTTGGCAACAATGGTGTTGCTACTTTAGCAGTTTCACCGGAGTTAACTACTTTTTATAATGTAATGGAGCAACCTGATGGAAAAATCATTGCAAGCGGGAATTCCACTATTGGAGGAAATAATGATTTTATTGTAGCAAGGTTTAATGCAGATGGGACACCTGACCTTTCGTTTAACAATAATGGTCATTACACCATAGATCCTACTGGACAGGCAAAATCAGACATAGGTTATGGACTTGCATTACAGTCAGATGGTAGAATTCTTCTTTCGGGAAATACCAGTATATCGGAATTCACCAATGAGAAATATTCGGTTGTCAGGTTAAAGGCAAAAGAAGTTGATGCAAGTTTCAGTTCTTCTTCAACACTGGTATGTGCAGGGCAAACAGTACAATTTATCAATAGCACTTTTGGAAACAACCTTTCATTTTTCTGGACTTTTGAAGGGGGTACTCCATCAACTTCTACACTTCAAAATCCCTCAGTAACATACAGCAGCACCGGCTTGTTCGATGTAAAGCTTGTGGCTACCAATGGCACTGTTTATGATTCAATCACCAGAATAGATTACATACATGTTATTGATACTCCGGTTGCTCCTCAAACACCTTCAGGCATAACTGCGGCCTGTCAGGGTCAAACATATACATATACTACTGCTGCTGTAAATTATGCCAACTCATATTTTTGGGCGGTAACACCTTCATCAGCCGGAAATATTTCAGGGAACGGGCTTTCGGCAACCTTTACTGCATCTCCGGGATATATCGGGGCATACGGTATCAAAGTCAGTGCTGTTGGCATATGTGGCAGCAGTTCCTGGTCAGGCGAACTTGATTGTGTGCTTAACGACATGCCTGGCATTTTTAACCTGGAAGGTGAAGGATCATTTTGTGAAGGTAATACCAGCGCAACTTTGACACTCTCTGGTTCTGAAATAGGTGTTGATTATCAATTGTTTCTCGACAACACCCCTTATTCATCTCTGATTCCCGGA
>JANJXJ010000153.1 GCA_024709105.1 Lentimicrobium sp.
ACCCTGTAAAGCAGTTCCTGTTCCACCGGATGAGAGTTAACCCTGCAGAGGGGTTCCTGTTCCACCGGATGAGAGTTAACCCTGTAGAGCAGTTCCTGTTCCACCGGATGAGAGTTAACCCTGTAGAGCATCTCTTGTACCACCGGATAAGAGTTAACCCTGGAGAGCATCTCTTGACCACCGGAAGAGAGTTAACCCTAGAGAGCAGTTCCTGTTCTACCGGAAGAGAGTTAACCCTGTAGAGCAGTTCCTGTTCCACCGGAAGAGAGTTAACCCTGTAGAGCAGTTCCTGTTCCACCGGAAGAGAGTTAACCCTGTAGAGCGGCTCCTGTTACACCGGATGAGAGTTAACCCTGGAGAGTACTATATTAATTATGCTTCAATCTTTAATTGTTTGCGGTCTGCTGTTGTTCTCTCCAATTCTGCAAAGAATTTTAATACTTGATCAGTCATTGAAATACGTTCCTCAAGCACATCGCGGTAAAAAGTTAAATACTCTTGCCCGTTGTCTGAATCTTTGTCACCGTCAAGAAAAGACTCTAAAAGAGCTTTTCTGATATGTGCCGTATATTCCGGCATATGGTGAACTGTCTGAAACTCATAAAGAGCGTTAAGAATTGCGGTTGCTTGCTCGTCTGTAAATTTGTGTTTTGCTTCCATTGTGTTTGGTTTGTTTAAGGGTTTGTATTAAAAACGTGATTTAAAACAGTTCGGTTTGCTTTGTCAATCCTTGAGAAGTCACGGCTTAAATAAATGTCGGTTATTCTCATATCCGGGTGTACGTGGTTTAGAGCCTCATGTACAGTAAATTTGTCAATGTCACAATCATTTACTGCTATGGTAGCCCAACTGTGACGGGCTGCGTAAAACTCAAGATCATCTATATTCAATTCATAGCCTATTTGCTTTAATCCTTTATTTATAGCCTTGTTAAAATTTGCTTCATCTGAATAATCATGATAAAAGCGGAAAACTCTTTTTTTGTCAGGGTCTCTGTACTTTTCAATTAAACTCTGAATCTCATTAGGTATGCTAATTTGCATCTCTGCACTATCTGAGCGCCGGGTCCTTGTTTTTTTTCGGTAGTAAGTAAGTTTTCCGTTTTTCAATGTTCTACAGTCAAACAGATCCGCGCTATTTATGCCGGCCAAACAAAAGCTAAGAATAAAACAGTCCTTTGCTAAATTGTATCTGCTTGTACCTTTGCTGTTCTTTACTTGTCTATCCGGTAGTGCTGAGATATCTTTAATATCTTGTGCTGTCAAACTTCTTTTACGTGTGATTGTCCTGGGTGGAAGCTTAAAAACAGAAAAAGGGTTTCCCGGGATATTTATCCGGCCTGTTGCCTCATCATTAAACTCTCTTTTAGCTAGATTGAAAATAGTTCGAATGCTAGTAATGTAATGAGAGGGCGCTCTGGTCATTCCTTTGTTATTTTCTTTAGCTGGGTTTTTTATTATCCACCTTACAAAATCATCTAAAAATTTGACGGTTAAATTTTCTACAGGCAATTCATGTCTATAGCCTTTTGAATCTAAGAAGCGGCCCATCGCGTTTATTGCTGTTAGATAATCTAGAGCAGTTCTTTTCCTATCGTCCTCAATCAGTCTTAATGCCTGGTTCTTTCCATAAGAGAGCAAATCTAACCTGAATTTCTCTTTTGGCTTTTCCTGTAAAAAATCAATTAACTCATCTATTTCCATTTCCATTACAAAAAGTGAGTTAGCATTACATTTCTCAATGAACGCTGAAATCATTCTCATTGTCTCAACCTGGAAAACTGAATTCTTTTTTAGAAATAAAGTTCTGTTTTTTTTCTCTACTTTGCCTTTTGGCATGTCTAGATCATAAACGGAAATCGTTAATCCTGTATCAAGATATCGAGTTTTGTTCTTGTGAGAAACTCTAATCTTTAACCTGACTAATTTATCCTCTGTAATATGGTGCTCAAAAGCAAGCGGGGTAAAAGTGGCCATACTTTTAAAATATTTTGAAATGCAAATGTACATACAAATATTAAAAAGTCAATACTTTGTAAAGGATTTGTAAAGGATTATTCAGCAAAAAGCATAAAAAAGGCTTACTTTTGCCGTAAATAAAAATTAAAATATCCTTTTAATGTCGGCTTAAAGTACTGATATACAGCAATTAATAAAGGTTTGTATAATTTTACAAAAAATATAAGCCTTCTGTTTCATAACCCGGAGGTCACGAGTTCAATTCTCGTCCCCGCTACAATAAAAAAAGCCCGGATATCGGGCTTTTTTTTATTAAAATATCAGGGTATTATCCCAAAACATCATGCTCTTCCTTATAAACTACTCCCCTTCTTCGCAAACCTTCCAATAAAAAGCTCACAATTTTCGGATCTCTTCCCAAAAACTCAGGGGCTGATACTCCTTTGTGTGAATAAAGTCCTTTTGCCAGCAAACGAACGGTCATGGTTGCAGTATACCCTGTAGTTCTTGCCATAGAATGGATGCCGGTTTCAGGGTCGTAACGATCAAGCAGATTCCACACATAACGGTTTCTTATACCATCTTTAATACCTTCAACAATCACCTGCATAATTGTAAGATCTTCCTCCCCTTTTTCTAGTTTCCATTTAGGAAAAAGCAGTTTGGAAGTAAACTCGAGCGGGCTGATCATTGTACCGTTAATATTGACAGGTTCTTTATCAAAAAAACCTGTATCGCGCAGAACAGCCATTTTTTCGATGTGCCCTTTATACCGAAGTGTTTTCTCAATCATATAATCACCCTTTATGGTGGTTGCGAGCGTGCGCAAACCATCGCTGTTAAAGGCTTCCAGCGTTCCTATTCCGGGAAATTCCAGCAGTTCAGGATCTGACAAGGCTTCACGCACCACCATTCTGCCGCCATCAATGTAACGGGCCGGCCTGGTGTATTCCTCAATAACATCAATCGGAGAAAAAACGGCTTTGTATTCATAAGGCCAGCTTCTTACCACAGGCAAGCCTCCAACATAGGTTATACCCTTTTCGAGATGATCAAGCAGGGAGGCTCCATATCCGATTAAAACATTGCTCATCCCGGGAGCAACTCCAATGTCACAAATTACTGTAACACCCTTATCCCTGGCCAATTGATCAAGGCCAAACATATCTTCAGGGAAAAAGGCTATGTCAACCACATTTTTACCACATTCTATCAGTCGTTCAACTGTCCGGTAACCCATAAATCCCGGAACAGCATTCACTACTATATCTTTATCTGCAGCCAGAAATTTTATGGTTTCTGTTTTGTCAAGATCAGCCCTTACAGTTTCTATGCCTGCATGGCCCGAAAGTTTTGACAAAGCTTCTGTACTGATATCAGCAACAGTAACTTCAAATTCACCATCTTTGGCCAGATCAAGAGCCATGGGGCCTCCCACAAGGCCTGCCCCCAGTACAAGTATTTTCATATTTCAGATTTTAAGGCCGGTGCGCTTTTTTAAAATGATTTGTCTGATATCGGAACTTTGTGAAACCAAAATTCCTGACACCACCAGCAACACACCTGCAATTTTTTGAACAGTAAAAGTTTCGGAAATTACAAAATAAGCAAATACAGCTGTAAAGACAGGGATAAGATTGGTAAAAATATTTGCTTTGACCATCCCGAGTTTTGCAACTGCCATAATAAAAAACAAGTAAGCGAGACAGGATCCAAAAAAGGCCAGCTGAGCTATTGATAAAATGAGTTCGCTATTTACCGGGACATTTATAAAATGTTTATAATCAAAAATAAGGAACAATGGTAAAAAGTAGAATGCGCCCAGCAGATTCTGATGCGATATTATGGTGAGTGCGGAGTATTTGTTAGTTAACTTTTTAACTATTACTGAATAAATTACTGCAGAAAATACTGCCATAAACAGCAGCAAAACACCCTTGGGTGATGCATTCAGACTCATGTCCCTATTCACCAGCATAATCAGAATGCCGCTGAATGAAACCAGGATTCCACTCCAGGTTAAAACACTGGCCTTTTCGCGGGTAAACCATACGGCAGCCAGAGATGCGAACAATGGGATGGTAGCAATAATAGCAGAAGAAATGGTTGGTGAAACAAATTTTAATCCGAAACTTTCGCCCAAAAAGTAAAAAAACGGCTGGGTTAGTGCCAGCAATAAAAACCATTTATAATCTTCCTTCATGATTTTTTCGTTTTGCCTAAGCATATAAGCTGCTGCAAAAAGCAATACCGAAGAAATAACCAGCCTGATAAAGATTATGGTTATCGGTTCATAATATTTAACAGCTATGGTAAACCACACAAAAGTAAGGCCCCAAAAGAGCATGGAGAATACTGCCAAAAGATAATAAAAAGGAACAGAGTTTTTCAAAGTAAACGAGCATTTAGTGGCGCACAAATTTAGCACAATAAATTTCAGTGTCAATAATAAATTTGAAATATAATTAATTGCTAATCAGTTTTTTAATATAATTTTACAATAAAATATTTAGCAAAGTGTAACAATCTTAAGATCCTAAGGTCTTTTATATTGTGAACCAATCAGAATGGACAACACTGAGCAACTCATATCAGAATGTAAAGCAGGAAGCCGGCAGGCACAAATGGAAATATACCAGTTGTACTGCAAACAGGTATTTAACACCTGCCTGCGACTGGTATGCAATAAAACTGATGCTGAGGATATGATGCAAAACGCATTTATTGATGCTTTTGGTAAATTGCATAAATACAGGGGGCCGGGAGTTTTTCAGGCATGGATCAAAAGGATTGCTGTTAACAATTGTCTTGATTTTATTGCAAAGCAGAAACAACAACCCATCTGCGTTGATCAGCTGCCAGATTCTTTGACCGATGAACCTTTTCCGGATGATTCAGAAACAATTTACAGGGTAGAAGAAATCAAAATTGCAATGGAGAAACTGCATACTGATTATCGGGTAGCGCTATCACTTCATCTTTTTGAAGGAATGGACATGGAAGAGATGGCGCAGATACTGAAACTCAAAGAAGGAAACGTGCGAACACGGCTAAGCAGGGCAAAACAGGCTTTGATTCTTCAAATAGAAAAGCTCAAACAAAGCAGGCAACTCTTACAAAAGGAGGCATAATGGAAAATCTGCAAAAATATATAACAGAGCATGAAGAGGAGTTTAACAGCTCCGTTCCGCTCCCGGGGCATATAAACCGGTTTGAAAACAAACTGGCTGCTCACGAAAATCTGAAAGATGCCCGGAGGTTCTCGGTGGTAACGGGATACCTTAAGATAGCTGCAGTAGTAGTAGTCTTACTCAGTTTCGGGGCACTTTTGATTACGGTGATTCAGCCCGGAAATGTAAAAGAAACAGAATCCTTTTCAAACAACGCTGAGATAGAGGAGATAGAGCAGTATTATATGCTCGCAACCAGTTCAAAACTCCATAAAATTGAGCAGTTGACAGTTCAGGACGAATTGAGTGTTCAGGCTAAAAATGAGATTATTGAACAGATTGACCTGATTCAATCAGAATCTGAGAACATCAAGAAAAAAATAAACAGTGGCATTGGAAATGAGCGCTTGGTTGATGCCTTGAAAAACAACTACCGCATCATCAATAATCTGTTGGATCATATACTTGTGCAAATTGAAACACAAGGAAATGCAACGAAAAACACTTCAGTAAACCCACAAAAACAACCTAACCATGAAATCATTTATTCTTAAACCTGCATTCCTTGCATTTCTTTTGATTGCCATTTCCTTAGAAGGAATTGGTCAGCAAGGAATTAAAACTAAAAACCTCAGCAGGGAATTTGACGTGAACAGCAATGCTACTTTGCTGGTTGACAACAGCTTCGGAAAGGTGCATTGTTCGGCCTGGGATAAAAATAAAATAAGTATTGTGGCAGAAGTAAAGGTAGAGGCAAAGAACGACAAAATTGCGCAAGAGATTCTTGATAAAATATCATGCGAAATTTCGGGCAATGCAAACCTTGTTGAAATCAAAACCAGGATTGGAAATTCCACAAATAATTCACAGAACAAATCGTTCAGCATCAATTACACCATTAATATGCCTGCTTCTGTCCTGCTCGATATCAGCAATAAGTTCGGTGATGTGTTTATTGATAAAACAACTTCAGCCTCAACCATTAATGTAGATTACGGCAACCTGACCATTCTGGAAATCCTTAACCCCGGTGCAAGAGTTAACCTGAAGTTCTCTGCTGGGAATATTGAAAAAATGGGCAGAATAAATCTTGATTTGCAATATAGTTCCCTCAAGCTTGGCACTGCGGAAGTTGCCAGTGTTGACTCGAAATTCTCAACTCTTAATTTCAGCCAAAGCAACAGCATAAGCATCAAGTCAGAATATGACACCTGGAATGTCGGTAAAGTATCAGGAATTGACGGATATGGGAAGTTTACCACCTTAAATATCGGTGAGCTGATCAACCGGCTTGACCTTGACATGCAATACGGAGGTCTGGATGTAAAAAATGTAAATCCAACTTTTTCACAGATAACAATCAACAGTTCATTCAATAGCATAAAACTGGGAATTCCCAGGTCAGCTTCTTACCGTCTTGAAGCAAGCACCAGTTTTGGCGATTGCCAATATCCTTCAGGATCAAAAGTTCAGGTTACTGAAAAATCAATGACTTCAAAAACATACTCCGGAGTTGTTGGGCAATCATCTAATCCAACTGCCAAAGTAACCGTAAGCGCCAGAAACAGCGATGTTAGACTCTACTAACTTAAAATAACCCGAATTAACTAACCAAAAACCAAAACAATGAAAACAACAGCCTCTCTTTCAAAAACAACCTTCATCCTGGTAATGATAATTTCTCTCATTACTGTAATAACAGCCGGCGCTTTTGCCGGAAAACAGGACCGCCAGGTTTCAGATTTTACCGGAATTGATATCAGCAGCGCAATCAAAGTCGTTTTAACTCAGGGAAACACAGAAAAACTCATCCTTGAAGGCGATGATGATATGCTTGAGAGAGTTATTACTGAAGTCAGGGGAAATACCCTTTTCATTAAACTTAAAGATGGAACCTATAATAAAACTTCACAGGAAGTTACCGCACATCTGACTTTTAAAAATCTATCAAGGATTGATCTGAGCGGTGCAGTTACGCTAACCGGCACCAATTCTATGAAATTCAACGATCTTAATCTCGATTGCAGCGGGGCAACAAAAATTGATATGAATATGACTGCAAACAAACTCGATGCTGATTTCAGCGGAGCTTCCACCCTCAAACTGGAAGGCACTGTACAAACTCTGGATATGGACATTAGTGGTGCTTCCAAAATTGAGGCTTCTTCACTCATTGCTAAAAATTGTTATCTGGATTGCAGTGGCGCCTCAACTGTCACCATTCATGTTACCGATAAACTTCGTGCCGAAGGAAGCGGAGCCAGTAAAATCTCATACAAGGGTAACCCGGCAGTTGTAGAAACTGATATGAGCGGTGCTAGTAAAGTGAATAAGATTTAACGTTGTTTAAAGTGACAAAAAAAAGAACGGAATATGGCTATTCCGTTCTTTTTGCAAATATCAACGTAAACTATTTTTAAGTCTGCATGACATCAGTTCAATAATCCCGAACCCTAATTGCTATCTTCAACCTTTGCCACAAAATCCAGAATCATCTCCTCAATAGCTTCTTTCAGGTAAGTTCGGCTGATAATATCATGATATAAATACCTGATCTCCGGATCGCGCCATTTAACCGACTCAAACGGGTTAGATTTTAAATAATATTGTATCCATTGCACTGGATAAAATTTCCGGGATTCCAAATGGGCTTGTATACAAAAGGCCATTGGATTATCTGCATCCACCTCCCTGACAAACAAAATGATATGATTCCCCAACTTAGCAACAGGAACCAGTTCATTAAATCTTATCAACTCCACATTCCAAAGAATTTATAAGAAGCCTTGTTTGGTTAATCAGCAATTTGTCAATTACATTTTACTAATTGCAGATGTATAATGTATTATATTTCAAGCATTCTGAGATATTCTTCTTCCGAGATAATTTTAACTCCCAGCTCTTCAGCTTTTTTCCTTTTTTCAGGCCCCATATTATCACCTGCAAGCACAAAAGCTGTTTTCGATGAAATCGATCCGCTTACTTTTCCTCCGTTTTGTTCAATGGATTGCTTGATTTCATCGCGGCTGAATCCGGAGAACACACCGCTCACAACAAAGGTTTTTCCTTGTAATATTGAGCGCTGTATGATGTTTTCCTCCTCAATTCTCATTTTTAAGCCAGCAATTCTGAGTTGATTAACCATAGCAAGGTTTTCAGCATCAGAAAAATAGTTCATGATACTTCCAGCAATTTTATCACCCACTTCATCAACTGAAATCAAATTTTCATATTTTGCTTCTATAATTGCGTCTATTCCGGCAAAATGCCTGGCCAGCTTTTTAGCAACTGTCTCCCCTACGTGTCTGATTCCCAAGGCAAAAAGCACTCGTTCGAAAGGCACACTTTTGGAATCTTCTATTCCTTTTAAAATATTTTCTACAGTTTTTTCCCTGAAACTCACTTTTCTCGGTGCCTTCCCATCTTCCTGGGGTAATATCTTTTCAATACCGAGCAAGTTTTCGAATTTCAGCAAATAAAGGTCAGCAGCATTCCTTAAAAGCCCCTGTTCAAATAAAACCTCAACTTTCCCTTCACCCAAACTGTCAATATTCATCGCCCTGCGCGCAATAAAATGTTCGAGTTTGCCCTTAATCTGTGGTGGACAACCCTTTTCATTGGGGCAATACCAGGCTGCCTCACCTGAGCTTCTTACCAGTTGAGTCTTACATTCAGGGCAATGCTCTATGAAAGTAACAGGTAATGATTCCCCATGCCTTGATGAAAAATCAACCGAAGTAATTTTGGGAATAATTTCTCCTCCTTTTTCAACATGCACAAAATCACCAATTCGCACATCTAACCCTGCCATTACATCGGCATTGTGCAAAGAAGCTCTTTTTACAGTAGTCCCGGCCAGAAAAACAGGTTCAAGATTGGCAACCGGAGTAACTGCTCCTGTTCTTCCTACCTGATAATCAATAGATAGCAGTCTGGTAATAGCTTCTTCGGCTTTAAACTTGTACGAAATAGCCCAACGAGGCGATTTGGCAGTAAAACCAAGTTTCTCCTGCTGAGAAAGTGAGTTAACTTTTACAACCACGCCATCAATATCATATGGCAATTGGCTGCGGGAGTGATCAACTTCGGCAATATAATTGAGTAGTTCTTTAATTCCCTGCGCTTTTATTCGGATATCGTTGACCTTAAACCCCCAACTCTTTAAAAAATTAAGTCGTTGAAAATGAGTTTCTCCTGTAAGATTTTCACCCAGGAGGTAATAAAAGAAAGCATCCAGTGGTCGTTTTGCAACAATTGAAGAATCCTGCATTTTCAAAGTTCCTGCAGTGGCATTCCTGGGATTTGCAAAAGTTGATTCACCTTCCGATTCGCGCTGCCGGTTCATCTTTTCAAATCCGGCTCTGGGCATAAAAATCTCACCTCTTACTTCAAATTCATCAGGATAATCGCCGGGTAAAAGTTGCAATGGAATACTTCTGATAGTTTTTACATTGGCTGTAACATCATCTCCCTGTACCCCGTCTCCCCGGGTAATTGCCTGTTGCAATTTGCCATTCCTGTAAATGAGGCTGATTGAAACACCATCAATTTTTAATTCACCAACATATTCGCATGGTTCACCAAGAATTCTGAAGACTCTCTGATCAAAATCAGAAAGTTCACTTTCAGAATAAGTATTATCCAATGATAACATCGGATAACGGTGTTTTACAGATTGAAATATACGGGTAATCTCACCTCCTACCCTCTTGGTCGGGCTGTTGGGATCAGCAAATTCAGGAAAATCCCTTTCCAGGGCCTCCAACTCCTTAACAAGCATATCATACTGATAATCAGTTATTTCAGGAGCAGCTTGCTGATAATATAAATCATTATGGTACTTAACAGATTCGGCAAGTTCAACCATGCGCTCTCTTGCCTTTGCTTTGTCGATCATATTTTGCTGAAAAGGTAAGAAATTAAGCTCTCAAACAACCTTTTATGCAAAGATTTTCAATCTCCTGCAGATTTTGCAATTTTCTCTTATTTCTGAGTTCTATTGCTGAAGGTGTGTGATATTTATGAGCTTTTAAAAAATCCATTTGTAAAACATACCAGTCGCATAACTCCACTTTCTTTCCCAGAAGTTCCCATTCCAATCTTAATTTTTGGGCTATCACAAAAAAATCAGCCCTGCCCAGATAGTCGAGATCAGCATCACATAAAACCTTTTCAGCCAGAGTTTCAGCCGTTTGCGGAAGCCTGGTTGACATAATCATTTTTTCAACTATAGCTATCTCATTGTCATTAAATCCAAAGGAAGGCAAATATTCCCGGGCATACATAGCTGATATTCGCTCATGATCTTCAAAATCCATAGTAATTCCGAAATCGTGAAAAAGTGCAGCGGCTCTCAGCAGACTGATTTCATATTCATCAAGTCCTTCGAGTTTACCCAACCTTACTGCGGCATCATGAACATCAACAGTGTGATCAGAACTATGATACACAACAGTTTTAGGAAGTTCACGCTTCATCTTTTCTATGACGAACTCAGTAAGTGATTTCAGATTCATAAATTATCAAGCATTTTGTGTGGGATTTTGAGCGCAAGCAGTTGTTCAGGAGTATGTATAAAAAAACTCCGGCTTTGGCCGGAGTTTAAAGTATTACCTCCGGTTTACAAGCCAAGAACTTCGTAATTGAATTTCCGGGGATTGATACACATAACAGGGATCTGTGAAGTATTAAAAATGATGTCTTCATCATAACTTCCCAGCAAGAAGGAGCCCAGTCCTTTATCGGGATTGGTCATAATCATGATAAGGTCTGCGTTAAGTGAAGTTGCATAATCAATGACCTGTTTAGAGAAATTCGAACTCTTTTCAGAAGTTCTTTCGGTGTAGTCAACATTATTTTTTGCAAAGTAATCAGCAATTTGTTTGGCTGACTGATATACACTGTCATCAGCATCTCCTACCAGATAAATATGAATCTTTGCGTTGAATTTTTTAGCGATATAAACAGCCCACCGGGTCTTATCCAACGGGCCGGCTTCGCTGGTTATAGGCAGAACAATGCTTTTATAACCATCTTTAAAAGGCCTTTTTTGCACAACGATGGTAGGAGCCGGTGACGAAGTAACCACTTTGAGTGCATAACTGCCTGTCAGATGCTGCAGACCCACCTTGCCATGAGTACCAAGGTAAACCATGCTCACGCCCAGGTCTTTAACCACTTCGCCTATCTCAGTAAAGATACTCCCTTCACGGGTAAGATAATCAACTTCAACCCCATAAGAAGATGTCAACTCCGAAGCAAGATCAGAAAGTTTTTCATCAATTGATCCCGAATCGAGATTCTCATTCTTCAGATAAGCTTTTGTATCGCTGTTGATAACATGCAGCAAGGTTACCTTGTGCTTGAGCAGTCGTGCTGCTTCAGCGGCCTGATTTGCAGCATTGGCACATACTTCAGAAAAATCGGTAGGAACCAGAATAATGTCTTTCATTGTTGCTTCCATTGGTTAAACGTTTAATACTTTTTGGATTGAGTTTGGTCGTGTTCAGAATTGACAAAATTACAAGAAAATGCCGATTTTTTCAATCAAATTGCAATTTTCTGCGCAAAATAAACAGTTGTTTAAAGTTTATGTTTTAAAGTCTGGCCTTAAATTCTTGTTTAACTTGTTCACAACATAAACCATTACTTGTTGCTGTATTAATTTCAAACCAATTAAAATAACCGGTTTTTGAATTTAATTTAAAACCAGAGATTACTTTATGGGTATTATTTTATAAATTTGCATCAATGCTTTCTCCGATTGTGTTTCGACTGAACAACTGAATTAATGGAATATACTTTCACCATAGTATCGTGGATTCTGTTTTCAACTTTTGCCATTTCGGGCATTATAGCTGTCTATAGTCATGTAAAAGGTCATTCTGACCACCAGATCTATTTTACCATGATGATGATTATGATAGCCGAATGGGCGCTCATGTCAACACTGGAGTCTGCATCTCTTGAAATTACATCGAAAGTTTTTTGGTCAAAATTAGAATATATCGGAGCACTTTCAACACCTGTATTCTTTCTCAGGTATGCACTTGGAGTTGCTGAAATAAGAAAAAAATGGGCTCATCAGTTATTTTGGGTTTTCTGGTTAATTCCCATCATTATAATTTTACTCGCTGCCACCAATGAATTCCACAGCTTAATATGGCAAAGCTTTTCATGGAGTAAGGCAGGCAATAATATCCTTGTTTATCATCATGGACCCGCCTTTACAATTGCAACGGTGTATTCGCTGGCTTTAGTCGCTTTTGCTCAGGTTTTTATTGTCAAATCTCTTAGTTATCTTCCTTCAATATTTAAACGACAGGCTTTATCAGTGGTTATTGCATGTATATTCCCATTTATTTCTGCCCTGATATATCTTACAGGAAATACACCTGTTGAGGGATTGAACATTACTATTATCAGCTTTTTAATTTCAGGATTCGTTTTATTGTTCGGAATCATGTACCTCAAAATATTTGACATTACACCTGTTGCCCGTCAAAAACTCACTGAAATCCTGAACGATGGTATCATAATACTTGATCCTCAGAATCGAATCATTTATCAGAATCCTGCGGCATACAGATACCTTGAAATACAATCAGAAACCTATTATGCTGATATAAGCGAAAGCAAATGGTTGTACAACGTATGTAAAGATTATTTGCCAAACGATAATGCTGATAAGGAATTGCTTGCTCAGGGGCCTGATGATTCCTGGTTTAATGTCAGTTTGATAAGAATCAAAGACGAAGGAAACTCTTTCAGCGGCAACATGATTGTTCTAAGAGATATTACTTTAAGAAAGAAACTCGAAATCCAGACTTCCAGATTAAACGATGAACTGACAAACTCGCACAAACAACTGCTTGACCTTAATGTTCAAAAAGACAAGATGTTATCAATTATAGGACACGACCTTAAAACCCCATTCCATCAAATCACAAGTTTATCACAAATCCTGAAAGAAAACCTTGAAGAATTAGATACTGAAACCAAAGAAGAACTAATCAATGATATCTTAAATGCTTCTGAAAACGGTTTTAAGATACTTGAAGAATTACTTAACTGGGCCAAAGCTCAAAGAGAAACAGGAACGCTTCGTCCTGAAAAAATCTATGTTAATGAACTTGTTGAAACTGTAATTTCAGGACTTAAGGTTTCGGCCGATAGTAAAAAAGTAAATATTACAACCAATTTCCCGGATAACGCTGAAGTTTATGCTGACAAAAACACAGTAAACATTGCTTTGAGGAACATCATTAACAATGCTATAAAGTTTTCATTCTCAGGAGGTAATATATATATCGAATATAAAAAACAGGATGAATTTGCCGCACTGAGCATAAGAGATGAAGGTGTTGGCATGTCAGAAAACGAAGTAAAGAAATTATTTCTCAGCAGTGTATCAACCAGCACCACCGGTACAGCCGGTGAAAGCGGCACAGGCCTTGGACTCTTGCTTAGCAGAGAATTATTAATTAAAAACAAGGGCAAACTTGAAGTTGAAAGCCAGCAAGGTGTCGGATCCGTTTTTAAAATCGTTCTGCCGGTAAATAAATCCTGAAACTTATTAAAAATTATTCCTGTATGCTTTTTAAGCATACTTTCTTAAAAGTCTCCTGTTTCGTTGAAATGACGGCATGCAGTTTACCCATACATTTGATTATGTGCGACATATATTCATACAGGTTCTTCTTTTTTACAATTAATCAAATGAGTCTACTTTTTAAATTACGATCTAAAAGGATAAATGCCTAATTTTGTAAAACCTAAAATCACAATGTCAACCTTTTCAACAAACCAAACTCATGATTAAATTCAGGCTTTTATTTTTACTAGCTCTCTCTGTCTGTTTTAATGCAGCATACTCTCAACTTATTGTTGCTGTTCCTTCTTTCCCTTCAGAAACTGATGCTGTAGAAATATTTTTCGACGCATCGCTTGGTAATGCAGGCCTTGCAGGTTATACAGGAGATGTTTATGCTCATACCGGAGTACTAACCGATTCCAGTACTGCCCCATCCAACTGGCGTCATGTAAAAACCAACTGGGGGCAAAACACCCCAGCAACCAAACTGGAAAGAATCAGCACAAACCTCTATAAGCTAACAATATCTCCTTCAGTAAGGTCATATTATAATGTACCTTCCAACGAGCAGATTTTAAAAATGGCTTTTGTATTCCGCAGCGGAGTTCAGGTTGGCGGCAAATGGCTCGAAGGCAAAACCGAAACAGGTGGTGATATATTTTACGATGTTTACCCCGACGGACTCTTCACGCGCTTTGTTATTCCTACTGAAAAGGCAGTTCTTACAGAGCCCGGCAGCGAAATTCCTGTTTCAGCAGTATCAAACGAAGCCGATTCCATGTTTATATATCTGAATGATGTTTTACAAAAATCTGTGGCCGGGAATGAAATTACGGATACCATAATCGCTGAAAGCAGTGGCAAACATTATGTGAGAATTGAAGCCCGCAACGATCTCGAAACCGTTTCCGAATCTTTTTATTTCTTTGTAAGGCAGGCGGTCTCAGTTCAACCTTTACCGACAGGGGTGATAGATGGCATCAATTACATTGACGAAAATACAGTCATTTTGAGCCTTTATGCACCTGAAAAACAACATGTTTTCGTACTGGGTGATTTTAACAACTGGGAGTATGATGAGCTTGGATATATGAACAAAACTCCTGATGGCAAGCGATATTGGATACAACTTAACAATCTTGATGCTGGCCGTGAGTACATTTACCAATATTTGGTTGACGGAAATATCAGAATAGGCGATCCCTACGCTGAAAAAGTATCTGACCCCTGGAATGACAAATACATTACAGAAGCCACTTATCCTGGTATGCTTGATTATCCTTCCGAAAAAACGACCGGGGTTGCAACTGTTTTGCAAACAGCACAATCAGTTTATCAATGGGAGGTCCCCAATTTCGAAGCTCCGGCAAATTCCGATCTGATAATCTATGAACTATTGGTCAGAGATTTTATCAAAAACCATGATTTTGCCACACTTATTGATACTCTGCCTTATCTGAAGAATATGGGTATCAATGCCATCGGGCTGATGCCATTCAATGAATTTGAAGGAAATTCCAGCTGGGGATACAATCCAAACTACTATTTCGCTCCTGACAAATATTACGGTCCTGCTGATGACTTGAAACGCTTCATTGATGAGTGCCACAAAAATGGCATTGCAGTAATTATGGATATGGTGCTCAACCATTCGTTCGGCACTTCACCAATGGTGATGCTTTACTGGGATGCTGCCAACAATCGCCCTGCAGCAAATAACCCATGGTTTAATCAGGAACCTAAACACGAATACAATGTTGGTTTTGACTTTAACCACGAAAGTCCTGACACCAAAGCTTTTGTAAACAGAGTTGTGAAGTTCTGGATAGAAAACTACAATATTGATGGCTATCGTTTCGACCTTTCCAAAGGTTTCACTCAAAAAAACTCGATTGGCAATGTTAATCTGTGGGGGCAGTATGATGCTTCCCGCATAGCTATCTGGAAGAGCATTGCAGATACAATCTGGTCAGTAAGGGAAAATGCATATGTGATTCTGGAGCATTTTGCTGATAATAATGAGGAAAAAGAACTTGCCAATTATGGTATGATGATCTGGGGCAATATAAGTGGTGATTTTGCAAGTGCAGCAAAAGGAGCTAGCAGTAATTTTTCCTGGGCATCTTACAAAACACGTGGATGGAATCAGCCACACCTTATCTCTTATATGGAGAGCCACGACGAGGAAAGAATAATGTATAAAGTTCTTAAAGAAGGTATAATGACCAACCCTTCATACCGTACACGCGATACCACCATCGCACTTCAGCGTGTTCAACTTGCCAATGTTTTTCTGTATTCAATTCCCGGACCAAAGATGTTGTGGCAGTTTGGTGAACTAGGATACGATTATAATATTGATTTTAATGGACGTACCGGAGAGAAGCCGGTCAGATGGGATTATCTGAACGATTACCGTAGAAAAACTCTGAAAAACATTGTTTCATCAATGATCAAATTGAGGAGCGAACATCAGGTTTTTAAAACAACTGACTTTTCAATGGCTGTTTCAGGCCTCCAAAAAAGAATCAATCTTAACGATCCGGAAATGAATGTGGTTGTTTTGGGCAATTTCGATGTAAAAACCGGTAGCATAGTCCCCAACTTCAGGCAAGCAGGCAAATGGTATGAGTATTTTACTGGTGATTCCATTGATGTAGTCAATACAGCAGACCCGATTGAACTAAGTGCAGGCGAATTCAGGCTATACACAGATAAACAATTGATAAAACCTGAAACCGGCTTAAGTATTCCTGAGCTAAACAAGCCTGCTGATTTTGCAGGCACCCCCTACCCTAATCCTGTTACCTATAATATATATGTACCTCTCAGTCTGAAAACAGGGACGTACTTAAGTGCTGCGCTGCTCGATTTGACAGGAAGAGAATTGAGTAAACTATGGACGGGTCATATAAATAAAGGTGATCACACATTAAATTTGCACCCTGAGCAAAGGTTTTTTGGAAAAAAAGCGATGTATTTGCTAAAAATTGAAACCGAATCCGGGTCACAAACTTTCAAAATTACACTGAATTAGGAGCAATTTATAGTCACATTTGCAGGAAATCGGGTGTTTTTTCCAGAAACCATCGATTTCCTGCATTTTTCTTTATTTCTGTTTATCATTGATTTTCAGTATCTTTATATTTTGACAGAAAGTCCGCTTAGCCACCCCTTCAAAAAAAGTCAAAAAAAAATGCATTTGTAAGTACTTGTCTAGCAGAGAGAATGGGTTGAATATTAAAAATATTTTAATTTTTTTTGGTGTGGGTACTTGCGTAGAAAGAAAAAGGTAGTACTTTTGCAATCCCAATCGCGACAAAGCAGAGGTTTTGAAAAAGGTTGGAAAGTTTTTTGAAAAATTTT
>JANJXJ010000169.1 GCA_024709105.1 Lentimicrobium sp.
AAGGAAAGTAAAATAGAAGCTGGCGAAGGCCCGCCGGTAATCTTGGATGGGCTGGTAAAGCCTGGATTCTTTAATAAAACCTTTACCTGCTTGTTTTTTAAAAACATAATGGTGTTTATTAAAACCGGAAACATGGGTACAAATAGCGGAGGCAGAATGCAGGCCATGCTGGGAGGCCCGGCCGGAGCAGGAATGATTGCCGGAGCCATCGGTTCTTTATTCGATAGTTTTAACAGCCGGAAAAGAGTTGATCATGCTGTTGATTTGTCGCTGCTTGACCCTGAGGATATCATCAATTCAGGCAAACTGAACTTTGGTTTAACTTATGATTCTGTTTCACAAGTCTTTATTAAACCACCCGGCTGGTCGGGTGAACTCAAGATCAGGATTGTAAGTAATGGTGAAATACATAAGTTTGTTATGGAAAAACAATCCAAAGCTTCGGCTAAATATGTTGTGGGTATTTTCGGAAAATATCTGCCAGGAAAAGTACATTAAGCATATAATCAGAGGTTTGCATATTCAGGATACTGATTTCCTTACTTATTTTTTAAAAATTATTTAGGGAATTTGTAGTGGATTTTTGGTCTTGCATAAACTTTAATTAACCAGATTTGTTAAATATAGCAAAACCTCGATATGAAAAAGAAATGGTTGTACCTGTTGGGTATACTGGCTGTTATTGGAGTTATTGCAGCTGTGCTGGTTTATTTTTTCGTTTATAATAAGCCCCACAAAGATTATTCAAAAGCCAAACCCGAAGTTGAAATTGAAGCAGTTGCGCTTTTTGAGTCCTTTCGCAACGATGCTCAGGCTGCATCAGCTGAATATAACGGTAAAGTGGTTGCCATCAGTGGCGAGATTACCGGTGTTGAACAAACCGACGGACTCACCATTCTTGTAATGGCTTTGGACGAAGGCATGTTTGGCAGCGAAGGCATACGTTGTACTATGATTCCCGAACTGGCTTCAGCCGCAGTAGCAACGCCTCCCGGTTCTAAGGTAACGGTTAAAGGATTACTTACCGGTTACAATGAAACGGATGTAATACTCGAACACTGCAGTCTTGTCGAGTAATCTCTCCCTTATTCTGTTTTTGCAATTTTTGAGCAAGTCATTGCGTTATTATCAATCTGTTTTTCCCGGCACAAGTTCTTGTGCTTTCACTAACCCTAAATCAATTACAATGAAACGTTTAACATTTCTGCTTGTATTATTCACCTTTGCCCTGTCGGCTGCTTCAGCACAGAAGTATGTCACCAAAAACGGGCACATCAGATTTTTCTCATCCACACCGGTTGAAGATATTGAAGCCCACAACCGTCAGGTTAACAGTGCTTTTGATCAGCAAACCGGCGATTTTGTTTTTCGTGTGCTGATGAAATCATTTCAGTTTGAAAAAGCCCTGATGCAGGAGCATTTCAACGAAAATTATGTTGAATCAGATAAATTTCCTAATGCAACCTTTACCGGAAAAGTAACCAATGCCAGTGATATTGATTTCAGCAAAAACGGAGTTTATAATGTTACTGTTGAAGGAGACCTCACTATCAAAGGAGTTACCAAAAAGGTTTCGGAAAAAGGCACCTTTGAAGTAAAAGACGGAAAAATCACCGGCAAGTCAACCTTTAATGTGGTTGTCGAAGATTTTGGAATCAAAATTCCGGGAGCTGTTTCCAAAAATATTGCAAAGAGCATTCAGATTGATGTGGATGTAACTATGGATAAAGTAGCAAAATAGGAAAGACTTCTATTGAAATAAAAACAGCCTGCTTATCAAATGAATAAGCAGGCTGTTTCTGTGTGAAAATCTTATACTATTTCGTTTCCTTTGTTTTGCAGGTCGAAATTCCAAGTATGGCATACAAACCGCAAAAGTTAAGCATACTGGTAATCACCATAGCCAGTGCAGCAATTCCAAGCACAAGGGCCAGCGTACCATTGATTACATTGGTAAAGTAAAGCACTGCCACCAACAATGCAAAAATCAGGCGAATAAGCTTGTCGGTGTTGCCTACATTCTTTTTCATAGGTTAATGTTTTTAGGTTCAGACCAATAAACATTCAAATCTACAGAATGTTTGGCTATCAGTTGTTGAGAATACGACCCAGCCGCTTGTTAATTTCGTTGCGGGCTTTTTTCAAATGTATGTCGCGCGACAAATGATTGGCCCATGCCTCGCTGTCGGTGGGTAAGTCTTTCATTGCCAGCTGATTTGTGTGAATCATTGCAGTTAGTTTCCGGGCCATCAGCGATAAAACAGAGCCACTTATGGTTTCTTCAAGTTTATCAGCTTCGGTGGGCACATAAATTTTTATCTCTTCCCATCCCGGGCTGAGTTCATATCGTTGGGTAATGATGTTAATGGAGGTGTTGGCCACATCGGGGTCGGCATTCATCAGAAAGACATTTTCCTCAGGCAGCTGCCCCTGGTCTACACCCAGCGCATAGGCATCGAAAATGGATTGAAAAACAGGAGAGTCAAACGTAATCTGATTGGCTCTTAAGTCGTTGCAGATGTATTCGGCAACTCCAACCTCAACAATAACAATCTCCTCAGGCTCGTTTCCGGGATGTTGAAACTTCAAAATCTTATCACCATACTGCAACAATACGCGGATAACATCCTGTTCCTGAGCACTGCAATCGGCAATGTCGAGCACCTGCTCTTTGGGTGGTTCGGCAAGCCGGGCGTCAGGCAACTCTGCGACTTCCGGTTCATCAGCAGCCCCCTTCAGTTTTTTCTTTCGCAGCGTTTTGTTCAGCTCATTCATCAATGTGCTCTCGGCAATATCCATAATCTGAGAGCACTCCCTGATGTACAACGGCCTGACAATAGCATCGGGAATCAGGCTGATGGATTCAATAATTTCGTGAATCAGCGCAGCTTTTCTGATGGGGTCGTTGTTTGTTTCCTGAAGTAATAATCTGGTTTTGAAGTTGATAAAATCATCTGCCTGAGTAGCTATAAAAGCTTCAACATCTGCTGAACGGTGTTTGCGGGCGTAGGAGTCGGGGTCTTCGCCATCGGGGAAAAGCACCACCCGCACATTCATTCCCTGCTCAAGAATCATGTCAATTCCCCTGAAAGAAGCCTTGATTCCTGCCGGGTCGCCATCGTACAGAATGGTGATGTTGCGGGTAAATTTGCTGATGAGTTTTATCTGCTCAGTGGTAAGTGAAGTGCCTGAGCTGGCAACCACATTCTCAATGCCGGACTGATGCAGCGAAATTACATCGGTATAACCTTCCACCAGGTAACAATTGTCGCGGGCAACAATTGCATTTTTCGCAAGCCAAATTCCGTAAAGGCTTTTTGATTTGTTGTAAATCTCCGATTCGGGCGAGTTTACATATTTGGGCTTGGTTTTGTCGGAGGTAAGGATTCTGCCGCCAAACCCAATCACTTTTCCGGTAAGGTTGTGTATGGGGAACATCACCCTTTCGCGGAAGCGGTCGTATTGTTTTCCATCTTTGCTGATGGTAAGTCCTGAGTCATTCAGGTATTTCTCAGAAAATCCTTTGGCCAGAGCTTCTTTGGTGAAGGCATCCCAGGCGGTGGGAGAAAATCCAAGCTGAAATTTAGCAATAATGTCCTCCCTGAACCCTCTTTCCATAAAATAGCTCAATCCTATGGACTTACCTTCCTCAGTTTCCAAAAGGGTTTGGGTGTAAAACTTCTGTGCAAAGGAATTCAGGCTGAACAGGCTTTCGCGGTCGCTGTCGAGCTGCCGTTCTTCGGGCGAAGGCTCCTGTTCTTCAATTACAATGCCGTATTTATTAGCCAGGTAACGCAGCGCTTCGGGGTAGGAATACTTTTCGTGTTCCATAATAAAGTTCACCGAATTGCCGGCCTTGCCGCAGCCAAAACACTTATAAATGCCCTTGCCGGGAGAAACCGTAAACGAAGGCGTTTTCTCGTTGTGAAAAGGACACAGTCCCAGCATATTGACTCCTCTTTTGCGCAACTGCACAAAGTCGCCAACCACCTCATCAATACGGGCGGCATCTATGATGCTTTGTATGGTGTCCTTAGGAATCAAGTGTTTGCATTTTTTGAATTTAACAGTGTAAAAATACAAAAAGCAAACGAGGCATAACATTGTCCTTGCACTTAATCCATTATTTAACTAATTTAGCTGTCGCTGCAAGTGCAAAGTGAAATCCCTTTAATCCCTGAAAAACATGCCCGAAAAACAGATACAACTGCTCAACGAACTCCTGTCGCGCTTAGACAAAAAACCATTCGACCTGCAGTCGTGGAAAACAAATGCCATTATGATACTGGGCCGGATTTTCGGTGAGAATTCGCGCAAAACCGAAATGGTAAAAGCCATTCAGCCCGATTTCAGTTCATGGTCGCTGCGCGATACCACTGGCAAAATTTCGCAGATGGATGAGTGCCGCAAAATGGGCCGCGAGATTATTGAAGCTGCCATTTCTGAGCTCGAGTCTTTCGGAGTGCCCGGCACAGCTGCACCCTCCGGCAATCAGGTAATGACCGCGCTGGAGGAGTATGTTACGGTAAAACAATCCAAAGAAATTGCCGAAATTCTGAAATCAGATCAGTCAGCGCCGGATAAAGTTATAAAAATCAAAGAGTTGCTGAACGGACTCGACCAGGTAGATTTGCTGGACATAGTAGCCAAAGCTTTGGCAGATTGATTGCACATTCGCTGTACCAATCCCGAAAAAGGGAACAGATTTAAACAGATTTTTCATTAAATCAACTGTATTTATTCAGGATTGACATTTATTTGATAGCCCCGGCGGCGTGCGCAGCGAAAGCGGGGTGTTCCCTGCAGGATGCGGCAAGGCGCAGCATTGGTAGTCCCATTTTTATGGAACCCAGATTTGGCGGATGTAACAAGTCTTCACGGATTGTTAAAACTGAACGCTGATTCAGCTGATATGCCACATTGCAGTCTTCCCGCTTAAACTAATCCTTGTGATGTTTCTTTTTCTCCTTTTTCAGCTGTGCAATGTACTC
>JANJXJ010000190.1 GCA_024709105.1 Lentimicrobium sp.
AATTTTTATGTCAATAATTTTGCTCAATACAACACTGTGTATGGTTCAATCGGCACGTTGATTATATTTATGCTTTGGATAAACTTCAATGCGCTGATCATACTGCTTGGCTTTGAGCTGAATGCGAGTATTGCGGTGGCAGGAAGAAATAAAGAAAAATAAAATTGAAAATCCTCAAGTAAATAGATACTTTTGCAAAAAAACTATTATTTATGAGAATTTATTTAACCTTAGTTTTACTGTCGCTCATATATACTTCTTTTGGCCAAAAACAAAGTAATATTTGGTATTTTGGAAAAAATGCCGGACTTGATTTTAATCATGGCAGTCCGATTGTATTAGAAGATGGAAACATGGATAACTTCGAAGGGGTTTCATGTATTTCAGACAGATATGGCAAGTTACTTTTTTATACTGATGGCCTCACAGTTTATGACAAACAACACCAGATAATGCAAAATGGATCTGATCTGGCAGGACATCCTTCATCAACACAGTCGGGAGTAATAGTACCTGTCCCAAATTCTGAAACGAAATATATTATATTTACAGTTGATTATGCGTATTCTTCCGGGGCACTTTCATACTCTATGGTCGATATGTCATTAAATTCCGGATTAGGAAGAGTTACCAATAAAAATATACTTCTTCAATATAATTCAGCGGAAAAAATATCAGCAGTCATTCATGCAAATTATACTGATGTATGGGTCATAATACATGAAAGGCAATCTAATACATTTAAAAGTTATAAGGTAACAGAAAATGGCCTAGACAAAAACGTTATAACTTCACATGCCGGCAATAATATTGGAGATGGTGTTCAAGGATATTTAAAATGTTCTTCCGATGGCCAATATTTAGCGATGGCGACTTATCATTCCAGACGTGTTGATATTTTTAATTTCAATCAATTAACTGGAGAAGTTACATTCCACTCTCAACATAGTTTTCCCGACGCTACATATGGAGTTGAATTTTCCTCTGACTCGAGATTTCTATACGCAACTGTTTCTTACGATTTAAAGCAGATTTACCAAATTGACATTGAAAATGGAGATAAAATGATAATTGCGACTCCATCCATGGCTCCAGGAGCGATCCAGATGGGGCCGGATGGAAAAATTTATGTTGCCAGATATGATCGCCCTAACATCTCAAGCAAGTATCTGGGAATTATACACAATCCTGACACGTATGGAACAGGGTGCAACTATGAAGATCAAGCCCTTTATCTTGGGCAAGGAGCTTCATTAATGGGTTTACCAACCTTTATTCAAAGCTATTTCAGCCAAAATATGTCAATTTCTGCATTTAATAATTGTTTTGGAGAAAATACTCAACTCTTTGTAAATCTATCTGATGATATTTTAAATTATATGGACTGGATCTTGTGGGACTTCGGAGACCCCCAAAGCAATAACAACTCTTCATCCGATATTTCTCCATTTCACATTTTCTCTGATACTGGACTATATAATATAAAGGTTACCGTTTCTGTTAACGGAGAGCAAATATTTCGCGAACAAGAGATTAAAGTTAATGAAAACCCAACAATAACTCTACCAGATACAATTTATCTATGTAATAACAATGCAGCAGTAATTGTTGCTGGTGATGATAATTTTACATACGAATGGAGTAATGAGCAAACTACTTCTTCAATACAGGTAACTGAACCTGGCACTTTATGGTTAAGGAAAATATCATTTGCAGGCTGTGTTGCCACCGATACACTTGAAGTTGTTAGGGAACAGTCTCCTATTATAGATTTACCTAATGAATTTACGATTTGCCCTGACTCTTCAATACTTGTAAGCGCAGGAGATTCAAATTATTCCTACATCTGGAGCACAGGTGATACTCTTCCTTCTATAAAGTTAGATCACCCAGGCAACTATGCAATTACGAAAATTGCCAAAAGTAGTTGTAGGGCTACTCATAATTTTAGAATAAATGAGCATTTATTACCAGACTTTTCTTTGGGGAATGATACCATGCTTTGTGAAGGCCCAATCACTTTCCAATTGGATGGTTTTTATGATTACAATTGGAATAATGTTTCAACTTCAAATACTTTTACAATAAATGAACCAATGATAGTTAAAGTAACTGCTAAAACAATTGACAATTGTAGTGTTAGCGATGAAGTTGAAGTATTTGAATGTTGTAAGTTTCAAATTAAATATCCTAATGCATTTACACCAAATGGGGATGGATTCAATGAAACTTTTAAGCCTATTATTATTGGAATTTCAAAATATAAAATGACTATCTCAAATAGATGGGGCGAGATTCTCTTTACTTCAACTGATCCTGAAGATGCATGGGACGGGAAATATAATAATGAGGAATGTCCGGTAGGGGTATATTTCGTAGTTTTTGATTATGAAAGGTGCAATTCTAAAAGGGGATTTTACACCGAAACTTCTGTGGGTAGTGTTACTCTTCTTCGATAGGCATAATAGATAATTTTAAGTTATAGATCCTTAAGGCTAGATTCTTTATTATACCTTTGTGGCATAAGAATTTGAAATGAATTCCCAGAAAGTAAAGGACCATTTTAAACTAACACTGATTTATTCAGCTGTTGCTGCTATTCCGCCAATTCTTCAGGTTGTGATTCAACCCATTATTGAAGGGAACAGCAGATTGAATGCAGAAGACTTTGCACTAATTGGCATGGCCGAGATGATTACTTCACTTGCATTTACTATCTCCTTATTCTCAATGGGAAATGCTCTTTCACGATTTTTTTATGATGTTAATGATGATAGAAATTCCTACAATAGTCTGGTATCATCAGTCTTTAGTTCAATACTTTTCAGAGGTGCTATATTATTAACTATTGCTTTTGCTTTCAGGAACCAGATAGGCAGTATATTTTCGCAGCAGGAATTGCAGAATTTCAGTTCATATGGTTTTGCAGCCATTATAACCGGTATCAATCGATCTATAAACATTTCGGCTGCAACATTATACAGAAATGAAAAGAGAGTACGTGCGTTTGTAATTGTCAATCTGGCAACAGCAGTAATAAGGTCGGCTTTTCAGCTTTTAGGATTATTTTATTACGAAATGTCATTTATTGGTTATGTATATGGCAGCGCAGCAGGAAGCAGTTTGGTTTCACTTGGGGTTTTGATTTATTCTTATAAAGTTTCAGGATTCAGGTATAACCGCAGTTTGCTTAATGATATGAACCGCTTTGCCTGGCCTTTATTTCAATATGGCATACTTACATGGGGGCTTACTTTTGCCGATAAGTACTTTATGGAAAGATATCCCGCTGATCTTGGAATTTACATGACAGCTGTTAATTTTGCGCTGGGAATGCAAATCATCATGCAGGGATTGCAGGGAGCAACCCAACCGGAAATATTCCGGTTTATGAAAGATGGGACTAAAAAACGGGAAGATGATATAAAATCACTTTCTAATATGCTTATGGCTCAATCTCAGGCACTTATAGGATTAGCTATTATTCCGGCAATGCTTTACCTCACTATTTTTTACGAAACCGATGTTCGGCTCGCCGCTGGTTTTATCGCAATAATCTTTATCAGGTACATCCCCCGTACACAATACATAATATTTTCATTCCCTGTGTATTTTGAAAAGAAGACCCAATTCTTCCTTTATTTGAATATAATAAGCCTGGGCTTGAATGTTATCCTCAACTTTTTCCTAATTCCCAGGTTTCTGATATATGGGGCTGTTATTTCAATAATGGTTTCTGATATTATTCAGGTTTTGGGAGTATATTTTTATGCCAGGAAAATTTCCCCTATCAGATGGAATCTGTCGAAACTACTTTACAGCCCTCTTGTATGCGTAATTTTGATCATAGTCTTTGAAATAATCAGAGTTAATTTTGATCTGAATCATTACATATCTGCTACCGCATCAGTAATGGTTTTGATGCTATCACTTGTTATACTTTACAGAAATGACATTAAACGGCAATTAAAAATATAATGAGAACAGCTATCCTTATCAACAGGGTTATTTCTGCGTCTGAAATATCAGAGATTAGCAGCATGACATCAGGTGCAGAACCTCCGGAAATTTTTACTACCAGCAGAATAGACTACCCTTTTTCAGCAACTCAGCTGAATGAAGACTCCGAAGCGAAAAAAAATATTAATTATCAGGTAATGGGCAGGATTCTTGAATTCGGTGATCTGCAAATCCAAGACAAGACCTTATCAGAACACCTTACCTTCAATGGATTAAGTTTATGGCATTATCATAAATTCAGAATCTATTTTCAACTAAGAAATCTGGCTTATGAAAATAACCTGCTAAAAAAATTATCAGAACAATATGATTCCATTTTATGCTATGGACTTGGATCAGACAACGACAATCTTAACGGATCGGCGTATAAAATCAAATACAAGCATGGTGCAAAAGATTATAAAACAAAAAAGAGACCACTGACTCCAATAATCAGGTATGTATTTTACTTATTAATCAGGTTTTTAATCGGTATTGTGAACAGCCTGAAACCAAAAAAATACAGCCATTTACTTCTTGACCGTGCCTCCCGTCAACCTTGTCTTAACATTGAAACGCTTCAAACAGAACAGGAAAATTATAATTTGACTTATATATTTGCCAAAGCAGATAAAAATTTCCTGATTGTTGACGAAGCAGAGCAGCCTAAATTTTCCGAAGGTCAAGATTTTAAGCTTAATAGGCAGATGTTTCTTCATCACCGCAAACATATTAACCGGCTACCCGGAGAGTTTATACTCCTGGTTGGCTTGTTGAATCCTTTCCTGATCAATAATTTCAGAAGCACTGATAAAGCCATCAGGAGAATTTTGAGTTTTATCAATTCAGCGGGCCTTAATGCAGAGCAAAAATGGATTTTAAATAGAATTAAACAACATCACAGCGCTACCCGCTTGTATGTATTTAAGAATCTGGCCTGGCAAAGATTTCTTAAAGGGAAAAGCATTCAAACCATCAGCAGCATAGACGAAAACAGTCCGGCAGTCAGGAGTATACTTGATGCTGCAAAAAAGATGAACATTCATACCATAGGCATTCAGCATGGCAGTATCCATGAACTTCATCCGGCATACCGGTTTACCAGTAATGACATTTTAAATAATGTTATTTGCGATACTACCATTGTTTGGGGCGACTACTGGTTTGAGCTTTTAAAAAACACTTGCCATTATCCGGATCATAAATTACTAATTGCCGGCCAACCCAGAACCGACATTATCCCGGTCTTATCTGGCAGAAAGTTCGACCTGATAAAAATGCTTGACCTTCCTGATAAAAAAATAGTTGTTTTTGCTTCACAGCTGCAGCAGGACCCTTTATTAAGAGAAAGAGCCGCTTTTGATGTTTTTCAGGCTGTCACAAATCTTCCTGATGTCCATCTTATAGTTAAACTCCATCCTTCTGAAGCAGGAGACCCTGAATATTATCATAATATTGCCCGTTCTGCAGGCTGCATGAACTATTCAGTTACTTCGTCTCAAGACCTGTATCAGTTACTTTCTGCATCTGATATAGTAATAACTTGTTTTTCCACTGTAGGTGCTGAGTCAGTTTACTTCGAAAAACCTCTGATTATTCTGGATCATTTGCATCAGGACATACAGGGTTACATCAGGCAAAAAGTTGCCTTTATGGCTGACAACAGTGAATCACTCAAAGAGATAATAGTTTATATACTGAATGGAACATTAATTTTTAACAAACATGCTTACCAGGAATTTATACACAAAAATTCCTTCAGGATTGATGGAAAAACATCTGAAAGAATTCTGGATATTATCCGTTGTAGTTCGCAATTCGGGCGTAATAATCTGACATAACTTTTTCAAAAAGCCCCATCTCCCCGACTATTTTCTCAACAAATTCCCTGAAAACGCCATCTCCGCCCTTTTGGCTCATTGTCCACATGGTTTCCGATTTTACGTAGTCAGGAGCATTTGCAGGGGCAGCACTTAAACCAACTGCCCGCAAAAGTAATACATCATTAATATCATCGCCAATAAAAGCAGTGTCACTTAAATCAACTCCAAGATCTTTACATAAGTTAGTAGCAACCAGAAGTTTATTTCTCACCCCCATAAATAAATAGTCAACTTTAAGCTTTTGAGCTCTCCGTCTCACAATCTCTGTATCCTCTCCGGTAATAATCGCCAATGGTATATTTAATCCCCTGAGCATCATTACCCCGGCACTGTCGCTGGTATTAAACTTTTTAAATTCGTTTCCCGAATTATCATAATACATACCACCATCGGTCCAAACACCATCAATGTCCGTTATTACGAGTTTTATGTTCATTGCGTAATCATTTGAGGATAAATAACTTCATCTGCCGGAATATCAATCAATGCTTTTTTACCGATAATTTCATTTCGTTGATTCCACTTGAAACCATCTCCAGGGCTGAGAAGGTGGAGCATTTCTTCGGTAATAATTTCACCTTTGCTTATATTCTTAACTGAAGCCACAGACCTTTCAAGTTTAATTCTAGTTTCGGCGACAACATCGCTGATAAATAAATCTTTAACACCCATTGCCATTTCAACGTTTCTGATATCTCTGACCATTCGATGAATACCTTCAACACCCAACGACCCCTTATGATCCGTTCCTTTCATATTCCTGTCGAGAGTAATATGTTTTTCAATGATCTCAGCACCAAGAGCAACAGCAGCAACCGGCACCATTATGCCAATTGAGTGATCAGAATAACCGATGGTGTATTCAGAATAGTTCTCCTTTAAATATGGGATTGTATTCAAGTTAATGTTTGAATATTCAGAAGGATACTGAGACAAACAATGCAGAATGGATACTTTATTATGATACTTTGTTATAACATTCAAAGCATTATCCAGCTCATTGCGGCCTCCCATGCCGGTGGAGAGAATCATTGGAATATTTGTTTCCGCCATAGCTTCCAGTAGCGGGAGGTTTGTAAGGTCGCGGGAAGCTACCTTTAGTTTATCTGGTAAAAAATACTTTAACATGCTCAGGCATCCGCGGGCACAAAGTGTTTCAACAAACTCAAGCCCTTTCAATTTGGCGTATTTGAATATTTCAAAGTGCTGCTCATCGTCAAGTTCCAGAAATGCCCGATGTTCCCCATATGTTTTGCCGAAAGAATGCGGGCTGTTATATGGTTTTAGCATAGCTGAGGTGGAAAGCTCTTCATTCAAATCCCTGCGTGTAAGCTTTATTGCATCCATTGGCTTTAGCTTTTCACCAAATAGCTGATCCACTACAGGCTGTGCAACTGCATCTATTATTTGCTTTGCAATATCAACCGATCCATTGTGGTTTTGCCCAATCTCGCCAATTATGTAAGTACTTTTCAACATTCTTTTTCAGGTTAATACTTTTTAATTGTTGCAATGACAAAAAGTCAAGTGAGAAATTATTATTTATTGTTGGCAACAATCTGCTCCCTCATTGTTACCATAAACTCAGCGTTATTATCAACCAGTTCAATCAGTTTTGGAATGTTTCTTGTGCCCGAGCCTGATGGAAGCAGTAAATCGAGTATACGGACATACAATTCAAAATCAGAGGCAGTATCCAGTGTAAAACGTAAATCTGTCCGGTCACTAAGCCCATGTGGCGCATCTGAAAAAACTAATGAAAAGTTTTCAGGATTGCTGTATATAAAGTTTGTGACATGCTCCCTGTAAATTTTTTCCTGAGTAAGGATTGCAGCTTTTTTCAAGGCATTAACTGTTACCGCTTCACCCCAAAGGCCTATGTGTGTTTTGATGGAAGGCTTCCCTCCTATCAAAAAACCGGAATAATCTGCATTGGATTCATTCAGTTTTTTTACCAGCATCAAACTTGATGGCAAATCAAAAAAAGGATTATCGGCACAAACTCTGATTACTGTTTTGAAATCATAAGATTCTGCTGCTCCAATAAACCTTGACAAAACGTCTTCTTCATCCCCCCTGTACACCGGAACTTCCAACCTATTGCAAATGGCAACCAATTCATTATCTTTATCAGAATTAGTTGTTGCTACTACAACCGGCAAATTTCCAGCATCTTCTATAAAGTTTAAAAGCAAGAGTTCAAGCAGGCTTTTACTTTTCCAAAATGGCATTATCATCTTTCCGGGCAAACGCACAGAACCTGTCCGGGCTTGAATTATAATACCTGTTTGATTGTTGTCCATAAACAATTGTGATTCCAAAAGCACAAAGATAACAACATTTACATCCTTAAGACATATCATCAAAAGGCAATTTAATGATCAGTATAAGGGAATGGCTATCTTTGCATATCAATATTAACGCATGACCAAACCTCTTAACCTCTGTATTGCAGGAGCCGGAACCATAGGCACTGCTTTGGGAAATGTACTGGCTGTTAAGGAAAACCTTAATATTCAGTTGCTTTCTGTTGAAGAAAATGTTGTTTCCGATATCAATGATACCGGAATAAACACGGTTTATTTCCCTCAAATCAGGCTGAATCCTGCTTTAAAAGCCACTACCGACCCCGAAATCCTTAAAAACAGTGATGTAGTTTTTCTGGCTATCCCCTCTGTGGCGGTGGTAGGTTACATCAGTTCTCTCGTTAATTACCTTAATCCTGACGCGCTGTTGGTCAATCTTGCCAAAGGTTTTGGCCCCGACAACGACACCATTGTTGAAAACCTGAAAAGGATTGTTCCAAATCCGGTTTGCACGCTGAAAGGGCCAACATTTGCGAGAGAAATGATCAATCAAATGCCTACGGCTATGACTGTAGGAGCCGAAGATCCATCTGTTTTCCAATTACTTGCAAATATTTTTGAATCTACCACCATACATATTGATTACACAACTGACATCGCAGGCGTTGAGATTCTGAGCATACTTAAAAACATTTATGCCATTACCATAGGAATCGTTGATGCACATTTTGATTCACCGAATCTCAGGTTTATGATTTTTACCCGTGCATTCAATGAAATGAGACATATACTTCTGAAGTTTGGAGGAAGACAGGAAACTATGTTCAGGTATTGCGGAATCGGTGATTTTGGACTCACCGCTTTAAATGACCTGAGCAGAAACAGAACACTGGGACTGCTCATTGGCAAAGGTTTTTTCAGTGACGACATTTCAGGAAAAGTTGTGCTCGAAGGAAGAATTGCAGCCGGAATAATCAGCGAAAAACTCAAGGAGATGAAAGTTCCTGAAAGCGAGTATTTTATGCTTAATGAGCTAAATAAAATCTTCTCAGGCGGGTACAATGTTAAACGGTTCATCGCCAACATTCTGAATAACGAGGATAAAAAAGAAATTTCTCAGTCCTGACCTGAAATAACTGACAAGCACTCAGCCATCCTGCCAGTAAGTGATTCTCTCGAAAATCGGACAATCCCTTTACTATCAACTATATTTTTTCCTGTTCTGAACCGGCTGTATAATTCATTTATTGCTTTTCGTATTGACTCTTTATCATCTTTCTCAGAAACATATCCGGCATTTGTTTCAAGAATTACCTCTGCAGCATCACCATCCCGGGGCCCGATACATAAGATCGGTCGGCGGGCAGCCATGTATTCAAAGAATTTTCCGGGAAGTATTACTTTGGCATTGGGTGTATCATTAATCAGTAACAAAAGAACCTGCGATTGCTGCTGTATTTTTACCACCTCATTATGAGGAACATAAGAAATCCTATTAACATAATTCCCCAGGCCAGCTGCTTCTATACTTTCAGTAACTGAATAGTCAACACTGCCAACCAGCTTGATTTCAAGATCGTTTGCAAAATCAGTATCCTTTAAAACCTCTTCACTCAAAACCTCCCACAATAGAAGAGGATTCCGGGTTTTTACCATGGTACCTATGTGTGCAACCGAAAACCGTTCATCAATTTTCACATCAACGCCTGCAATGTCATCCTGATCATATCCGTTGGTTATTACTGAATAATCGCGCTTAAGCAACTTCAGAAAATCGGTTTTCATGCTGTTGCTGATAACGACTACCTCATCGGCCTTTATCAGAACACTCATTTCCTGCTTGTGGTGTTTGCGGTCGGCCCATGAACTTAGCATGAGTTCGTGATAAAAATCAATGTTTGTCCATGGATCCCTGAAATCTGCCAGCCATGGCAAGCCGGTTCTTTTTTTCACTCCAAGCGCAATCATATGCATGGAATGTGGCGGCCCGGTTGAAACAATGGCATCTACCGGATGCTGTTTCAGATATTTGACAAGAAACTTTATGGATGGATTTATCCAGAACTTTCTGGCATCAGGAATAAAAAAATTACCTCTGAGCCAGATAGAAAATCGTTCGGCAAGCCCTGGCCGCTTTTTCTCCGAGAGAAACCCTGCATTGATCCGCTCATTTTTTTTGGCTCCAACCAGTTTTTTATAAAAAGAATAAGGCTCCCATATGGGTGTACGAACAATCTCTATACCCTGAGGTATATCTTTAAGCAAACTATTGTCAATGGCAGGGTACTCCGGATTTTCAGGAGTATAAACCACTGGCTCCCATCCAAAATTTCGCAGATATTTAACGAACTTGAGCCAGCGCTGAACCCCGGCACCACCACTCGGCGGCCAGTAATAAGTAATAATCAATACCTTGCGACCAGCCTTTTTCATTCATCAGGGGTTGGCTTCACAGCATTTCTGCTTTTTCTGTATTCCACAAACAGAAAACCGGCTAAGAGCAGAATAATAATTGAAGAACCGGCATATGATACTTTTTCACCAACAAAATAGGCTTTGGGTTCAAATCTGAATTCAATCTGATGACTTCCTGCCGGTACAACCATGGCTCTCAAGACATAATTTACTCTGAAATGAGGTACTTTTTGCCCATCCAGGTAAGCATTCCAGCCTTTATCATAAAATATTTCAGAGAAAACTGCAAGCTGATCAGAAGAGGAAGTGTAAGAATAGTTCAGCTTGTTTGGCTGATATGCATCGAGTTTAATACTGGCCGTGCTATCGTAAGTTGGTGTAAAACCTTCCAGCATATCTGCAAATCGTTTATCAACAATAGCAGTTTTACCCGGGAAGAAAGCAGTAAGAGCCTTTAATTCTTCATCTGCATTTTCCACCATTTGTATCTCCTGCACAAACCAGGCATTTCCAAGGGCATCCATGTTTATCTGAACAGCAGGTACCCTGTCCTGTGCGGAAACTATGTAATATTTTGTATTTAACATATTCAGCACCTGTTCGTTGCCCTTACTCAGATGCTCATCAATCAACTCCTGATATCTGCGCAATTTTGCACCGTGGTAACCTCCGATACTTTTATGAAAGTAAGATGTGCTGCCCTCCTGAAATGCACTAACTGTTGTATTAAAGACCCTGAAGTTGGGATCAGCATCCTTCATAATCAGCTTATTAGCTTCAGTAGGCTGGTAAGGATTATTTACGATGCTTTTATTTACGAAGTTTTCACTGCTCAGGTATCTGTTGGCAACCGGAATCATATCCAGCGCAATGAGCAGAACAAAACCGGCAGTAAACATCCATTTTTTAACAAGTGACATTGAATATGCCCAGATGAGGCCGGCAGAAAACAAAATAAACAGCGCACTTCTGATAGCATCAGCTTTAAAAATTGCGATGCGAGCAGCTTCCATGTTAAATACAATAGAATTAAACTGATTTAACTGTGATGCTTCAAGACCCTGACGTTGTTCTGCAATGGCCTGTTGCTCCATATCGCTGAGGAATGAAAAGAAGGTTTGAGGCAACAACCAGAAAAGAAGTGCCAGGCCTGCTGTGACTCCGGCTGCGATGTAGAGAAATCTGGTTTTGTCTTTAATCAAACCCGGCTTCTCAGAAACTTCCTTCAGCATAAGAACACCAAGTATGGGTATAGCCAGATCGGCTATTACAAGAATCATGGAAACAGCTCTGAATTTGTTGTATCCAGGCACGTAGTGCATAAAGAAATCGGTGAGCGGCATAAAATTCTTGCCCCACGATAATAAAATACTCAATACCGTTACAACAAGCAACCACCATCTTAAACTTCCCTTAAGCAATAAAAGTCCAAGAATAAATAAAAAGACCATAATTGCTCCTGAATATACAGGCCCTGAGGTAAAAGGCTGATTTCCCCAGTAATGATTCTGTCCGGCTATAGTTTCTTTAAACTCAGGGGCAACAGCATCCATTGCTTTATCATTATTACCAAGATATCCGCTTGCACCTCCTTTAACATTGGGGATCATCAGCGAAAAGGTTTCGCCAATACCATAACTCCATTGTGTGGCATAATCTTTATCGAGGCCACTCGTCCTGATTTCAGCGTTTGTAGTCAGCTCGCTCTTGCCTCTGATGGTTTCTTTACCGTATTCCCACGTAGCCCAGATGTTTGAGAAGTTGGTTGATAGCGCAAGCAAAGCCGCAATTGCCAGCAAACCGGTAGTTTTAAAAAAGGCAGGTAATGTTTTTTCTTTTGCTGAATCTATTAGTTCATAAACGCCTAACATTACTACGACAATTGCCAGATAATAAGTTATCTGCAGATGGTTCGCAAGCAACTGCAATGCCAGGAAAAATGCAGTAATAATGCTCCCGAGCATTGGTTTACCTCTGTATGCCAGGAGAATACCTGCAATTACCGGAGCCATATACCCGATGGCATGTGCCTTGCTGTTATGTCCGGCTTCAAGAATAATAAAGAAATAGGATGAAAATGCAAAGGCAACTGACCCGGCCAGAGCAAGCCATGGATCCACCTTTAAAACCATAAGCAAAATAAAGAAACCGAGAAAATAAAGAAATACAAGATTGGCTGGGTGAGGCAGGCCTAATTTCAGAATGTTATCGGCAAACCGCATCAGATTTCCTTTGTATTTAACCGATATCTGATAAGCAGGCATTCCTCCGAACATAGAGTTTGTCCATAAGGCTTCTTCCCCGGTTTTTTCTCTGAAATCAGTAATTTCTTTCGACATCCCTTTCCACTGTGTGATATCTGACTGTCTCAGTTTTTTGCCCTCAAGCAGCGGATTAAAGTATGCAAAAATAACAACCAAAACTATCAACAGAATTGCGATGTAAGGTCCAATTTGCTTAAAGCTCAGATTCTTCATGGTTTGAGTTAAAGGTATGTGTTTTTATTTAACTTCTTCGTAATCAACGTAATCACCCAGATCATCAGGTACACCTTCAGGCTTCTCCTTCTTGATCCTTGTTATTGTTACTTCTCCTTCTTTATCTGTTTTCTCCTGCCTAAGATGGGGATTCTGCTCATAAAAACGCTTTTGAAATCTTTTGAGCGAAAACTTTACAAACCATGGAAGTATAAACCTCGCCAGAAGTTTAAGAACCATGTAAAGTAAAATGATAATTACCAGTGTGCGGACAAATCCCATAAGTGCCGGAAAGGGTTTTATTTGGTTTGCGAATTTACTGCTTTTTGCTGAAGTATTTGAGCACTCATTATTACGAAATTACATGATCAGCAGAATTGCCTGAAAATCAAGAATGTCAGTAACAAACAAGAAAAGGAGGCGACGTAAATCACCTCCTTTTCAATATGTTGATCACCCGCTGAGGGGCAAAAAGTCAATTATTTGCTTTTAATCTCGTCAGAAACGGTGAGTTTCTTCCGTCCTTTGGCCCTGCGTGCAGCAAGAACCTTACGTCCGTTTGCAGTTGACATCCTTTCCCTGAAACCATGTTTGTTTCTTCTTTTCCTCTGTGACGGCTGAAATGTTCTCTTACTCATTGTTGTAATTTTTTAGGACTGCAAAGATAGAAACTATTTTTTTACTGACAAATAATTTGACCGGTTTTTTTATTCAAACAAGCAAACTTATAAAACAATGACAGTCAATTTATTAACCAGAATAAATTGACTGTCATAAAAATTTTGCTTATTTTAAAGGAGCATTTTTCAGTGTTTCGGTGAGGTAAATCCAGAATTTTTCAACCGAAGCAATATTTACTTTTTCATCCGGAGAATGCGGGTATCTGATGGTAGGGCCAAACGAAATCATATCCCAGTCAGGATAAACAGCGCCCAGCAATCCACATTCAAGGCCTGCATGAATGGCTTTGATTTCAGGAATTTTTCCGAAACGGTTGTTATAAACTGACTGCATTGCTTTCAGAATGGCTGAATCGGGATTGGGTTTCCAGCCCGGATATTCGCCATTAAATGCTACTTTAGCACCGGCAAGCTCAAAAATACTGCCCATCATATGAGTAAGATCTTCTTTTGCCGAATTTACAGAACTTCTCAACAGGCATATTACCTTAACAACACCATTTTCCGATCTGACAATGGAAAGGTTAGTAGAGGTTTCAACAAGGCCTTCCATTGCATCGCTCATGCGCATCACTCCATTGGGGCATCCGTAAACAGCCCTGATCATGCGATTCTGGGAGTCAACATCCATAAGCCCCTGAGGCATAGACACTTCCTCAAAAGTAATGGACAAGCCTGGTTCGGTAACTGATAATTCAGCCTTTATAGCATCAGTAAATTTTGCAAAACAACCGGCATATTTTTCTTTTTCAGTTGCAGGGATAGTAACAACGGCGTGCCCTTCGCGGGGAATGGCATTGCGCATATTTCCTGCTTCTAGTGATGCCAGCCTGAGTCCATGTTTATTAACACCATGCCAGAGAATACGTGTGAGAATTTTGCACGAATTGCCTCTGCCCAATGGAATATCAAGTCCGGAGTGACCGCCTTTGAGCCCTGAAATATTAATTTTCAGCGCTACCGTATTTTCTTCAACAGGAACTACTGAAAATGGAAACTCAAAGTTACCGTTGATTCCACCTGCGCAACCGATATACAGTTCACCCTCATCCTCAGAGTCAAGGTTAAGCAAAATATCGCCTTTAAGCACATCGGGCTGAAGGTTGAAAGCTCCGGTCATACCGCTTTCTTCATCAATGGTGAACAAGGCTTCTATCAGTCCGTGCTCCAGGGTTTTATCTTCAAGCACAGCCATAATTGCGGCAACACCCATTCCGTTATCGGCACCCAAAGTTGTTCCGTTGGCTTTAACCCATTCACCATCAATTAATGGTTCAATCGGGTCATTTTCAAAATCGTGAACCTTATCGCTGTTCTTTTGGGGAACCATATCAAGGTGCGCCTGCAAAACAATTCCTTTGCGGTTTTCCATTCCCGGAGTGGCAGGTTTGCGGATCATTACATTGCCAACTTCGTCAACCCAGGTTTCAAGGCCAATGGACAGACCAAAATTCTTCATAAACTCTATGATTCTGCCTTCCTTTTTTGAAGGACGCGGAACCTGAGTAAGACTGTAAAAATGCTTCCACACCTGTGCGGGTGAAAGGTTAAGAATCGGGTTACTCATTTTTATATTGGTTTTGGTTAAAAAAACAATTTTCAGGAAATGACCCGGCTAAGATAGTACTTTTGCAAGTAATGACCTGACCTTAATCGCCTGCAAATTCATAAAAATCCTAAATCCAGAGATGCACCACCGATTTGGTTTCAAAAAATGGCTCCTGAAAATAGCGGTCGAGGTGATAAATCTGATATTTGGCAGGTGTACGTTTCAGCTCTTCAGTTAAATCGCCGCCTTTAAGGTAAAGGATGCCATTGTGGAGAGGATTAAGCCTTCGTTTGGTGATGTTTTTCCTCACCCAGAACAAGAATTCGGGCATAGCTGTTACAGCGCGGCTCACAACAAAATCGAACTTCTCGGCAACATCCTCCACCCTGGTTTGGGAAGCCGTAACATTTTCTAGCTTTAGAGATTCAGCTACCGATTTAACAACTCTTATTTTTTTACCGATAGAATCTACCAGATGAAAGTTAACCTCCGGGAACATAACAGCCAGAGGTATACCTGGAAAACCTCCCCCGGTACCTACATCCAGAATGGTGGTACCGGGAGCAAAATTCAAAACTTTGGCTATTCCCAGCGAATGCAATATATGCCGCTCATACAGATGCTCCATATCTTTGCGCGAAATCACGTTAATTGCAGCATTCCATTCTTCGTAGAGGGGTTGCATTGCTTCAAATTTTTCAATTTGTTCCGGAAGCAAACCAGGAAAATATTTAATTATCAAGTCCATCTTATGAAATGAAATTATAGGGAATTGAAACCGAAACTACTGTTCCGCTACCTGGCTTCGAATCAACATGAATCTGACCATGGTGTAGCTTTACAATTTTGCTGATCAACGACAACCCAATGCCATGCCCTTTATGATTTACCGCATTCTTTGAACGGTAAAAGGGTTCAAAAATATGTTGCAGATCATCTTGTTCTATACCAATTCCCTGATCGGAGACCGTAATCAGGGCATGATCAGGATTATAATTCAGGGTAGCCTTAACAGGTTTACCGTCTGAGAATTTACAAGCATTGTCAAGCAGGTTGACAAAAATGAGTTTAAGCAGGTTTTCATTACCCATAACAGCGGGTTCCTGCTCCTCATTTCCTGTATTGTCAATTATTTCCGTTTCAATAGAATATTCTGGATGCACAATGTTAATTTCGGCCTGAGTCAGGATTAACATCTCATCCAATCTAACCGGCCTGATATTCAAGGCACTCACATCTTGTTCAGATCTGGCAATTTCCAACAGATTATTTGCCAGGCTTGTAAGGCTGCGGGCATCTTCAAGTAAAGAACTTAACACCTTAATATATTCTTCAGATGTCCTCTCCCTGATGAGAGCCACTTCAATCTGACTGGTAATGGATGCCAGTGGTGTACGCAACTCATGTGATGCATTGGAGACAAAGCTTTTCTGAATCTGAAATGCCTTTTCAATACGATGCAGCATTTCGTTAAAAGTGATGCTGAGCTGGGCAATTTCGTCGTTTCCATTACCTTCGTCCAGCCTTTTACTCAGGCTGCTGGCGGTAATCCCTGCCACCTTTTGAACAACTACCGAAATGGGTTTTAATGCCTGCCTTGAGAAGAATAAACCAGTGATAAAGGTAAAAACCATGGCAACAAAAAAGCCTGTTACCAGAACCAGACTCAAATTCTGAAGTTTGGAAAAACCAAATGGATCACTCGCCGAAGCAATAACTACAAACCTTCGTAATCCATTGGTATACAGAAGACCAACTGCCTCGCGGTTCCCATCCTGAAATGCATATTCTCCCTCTGTTCTGATTTTGCTCAGTAGTTCTTCAGAAAAATCTATGCCGGAATAAACACCGGAAGTATAAATTTTACTCCTTTTAAAATAGTCAAAAACCACAACCTCTATGTCGGCCAGCGAGCTGTAATTGGCGCTGTCAATGATCTGCATCAGATCGTTATTTACCTCTTTAACCTCGATAAGCAGCTTGGCAGTATTGATCGCTTTCTCTTTCAGCCTCATCCTGAATTCCTGTTTCCGGTAATTTGCGGAAAGAGAATATATAAGAATAGAAAATGCAACCAGAATACTGCCGGCAAGCAATGCAAACTGAAGGGTAAGACGGGTTCTAATCTGCATTTTGTGAACTATCTTTTAAAACATAGCCCATTCCAATGTGTGTATGAATAAGTTTGACAGGGAAATTTCTGTCAATTTTCTTTCTGAGGAAGTTGACATACACCTCAATAACATTGGTTCCGGTATCAAACTTGATGTTCCAGATTTTTTCAGCAATATCTGCCTTGGAAACCACTTTGTCCTTATTCCTGATCAGATATTCCAGCAAAGAAAACTCTTTGGCAGTTAACTCAATGGGAATTTCCCCTCTTTTCACGGTTTTACTTTCCAGGTTTACAACCAGATCGGCAACTTTGAGCACCTGCTGTTCCTGTTTTTCGTTAACAGAACGTTTTAAAAGTGCTTTGATCCGGGCAAGTAATTCCCTGAATTCAAAAGGTTTGACAATATAATCGTCAGCTCCGCGATCAAAACCCATCAGCTTATCCTCAGTACTGCCCATTGCAGTAAGCATAATAACCGGCACTGAAGCATCACGGGTTCTTATATCGGCGCACAATTCATACCCATTCATCAATGGCAGATTAACATCGAGAATGATCAGGTCAAATTTTTTGGTTTCAGTAAGCCGTTTCCCGATAAAACCATCGTAAGCAACTTCAGCATGGAAACCACTATCTTCCAGACCTTTACTTATTGAATCAGCCATTTTGACGTGATCCTCAACAATCAAAATTGAAGGCATCGGCATAAATATGGGTTTACATTTTTTGGGAGGACCAAATTACACATTTTAAACGAATCTATAACCGGTTATTATATTTATAAGATTTGACAGCGAGGGGAATCCGGGGAATGTATCAACAATAAACTCTTTCAGCAGAATGAATCGGGAATTTCCGGAAAATCAAGAAAATATTTGACAAACCGATTATGCCAATTGGCAAACAGCCATTTCATTTACTGCTCTTGCTTATCTTTGCCGCACAATAATTGACTATGAAAAAAACACTCCTCCTTTCTCTGATTACTCTATATGCCTTTACTGGCCAGATAAATCTATTTGCTCAATCAGCAGCTTACAAAGATTATATAGAAAAATACCGTGATATTGCCGTACGAAAAATGAATGAATACCGCATACCTGCCAGCATTACACTTGCTCAGGGAATCCTCGAATCGGGAGTTGGGAAATCGGCGCTGGCTGTAAATGCAAACAACCATTTTGGCATCAAATGCCACAAAGAGTGGTCAGGAATGACTTATATCATGGACGATGACGAAAAAAATGAGTGTTTCAGGAAATATGCATCGGTTGAAGAATCTTTTAATGATCATTCTCTCTTTTTAACTACCCGCCCGCGATACAGCAAGCTTTTCGAGCTTGACATCCGCGATTACAAAGGCTGGGCTCATGGTTTAAAAAGTGCCGGATATGCCACCAATCCAAAATATGCTGAAATTTTAATTCGCATTATTGAAGAGAATGAGTTATTTCTGTACGACAACCCAAACTTTGTACCCAAACCGGCAGAAACAGTAAAAAACGATAAAGCTGACAAAAATACATCAACCGCAGATGCAGGTAAGTCACTGTTGCTTACACCTGACAAGGTAACCTTTGTTGAAATTTCTGATGGCAACCGGTCGGTGTATCTGAATAACGGAGTTAAGCTGGTTTTCGCCAGAAACGGAGACACGCCAAACAGCATTGCCAAAGATTTTGGGATTCATACTTTTCAGATTCTTAAATACAATGAATTGGGAAAAGATGAAAGTATAAAAGAGGGACAGGTAATTTATATTATTCCCAAAAAAACCAGGTCAAAACTAAGCCACCATATTGCTGCAGAAGGCGAAACCATGCGCAACATAGCTCAATATTATGGCGTTAAACTTAAGTCACTTTACAAAATCAATCACATTTCCGAAGGCCATGAACCTTCAAAAGGAGAAAAGATCAAACTCAGGAAATAAACGATGATTTTCTGAAGAAACTAATCTGAAGGGAGTTCAAGATTTATTGCAATCAGACTCCGGATTCATTTAGTATTTGATTATTCTGCAGCTTGTTACAGGACTTTCAGGGAGCAATTCATTGCTTCTCAGGTTTTACACAAGACTAAAATTCCTTTGCCGAATAATTGAAAACATTTAGTTTTGTGATGCTGTTAATCCATGGTGATGCAAGAATTCAACCAAAAGTTTTTCCAGGAATTGTTTGAGGCCGAATTCAAAGGCCTGTGCTATTTTGCAGTAAGATATGTAAAGGATATCGACACTGCCCGAGGAATAGTGCAGGATGCTTTTGTTCAATTATGGGAAAAGCGTGAAACAATAGATGTTTCAAGGCCTGTCAAATCATACCTTACTACCTCGGTGCACAACCGTTGCCTGAATTACCTGCGCGATTCACGCAAATACAATGAGCGAATGGTTGAAATAGAACATCTTTCGGAAGTTGAAGGAGACTATGGATCTGATTTGATTGCACAAAAAGAACTTCAGACTGCCATTAAAAATGCCATTGAGGAACTCCCTGAAAAATGCAAACAGATTTTTTTACTAAGTAGAAACGAAAACCTGAAATACCAGGAGATCGCTGATAAGCTGGGGATTTCTCAAAAAACTGTCGAAACCCAGATGTCGAAAGCTCTTCAACACTTAAGAACCAGATTATCAGCATATTTACCTGCTGCTCTCATTTGGTTTTTTCTGTTGACAAAATAAAATTTCAGTTTACATCAGGGTAAATATAAGCCCCGGTGTATTATTTACACAACGCAACAATGGAAGAGTCAACTACATATTACGACAATCTGATCGCCCGGTATTTATCGGGTGAAGCAACTCCTGAGCAGATACAGGAAATTTCGGATTGGCTGGTGACCGGCCCGGAAAACCTTGCTCATTTCGAGCAGTTACACAAAGTATGGCTGCTTACCACCCGCGATGCTATTGACCAGAATGTAAATTTAACCAAAGAATGGAATCAGATTGCAACCCGCATAAAAACTGAAGTCCCTGTTAAACAAATGCCTGCCCGAAAACCAGGGCAAAAAATGCTGATCTGGGCTGCTGCTGCGGCCATTTTACTTTTAACCGCAATTCCAGGCATCTACTTTTTTCTGAATAATCAAACCACTTTAATTTCTGCAACTACATCCGGTTTAATTTATGATTTACCCGATGGCAGTAAGATTACCCTGAAAAAAGGGGCAGCAATTGAGTTTGACAAGGAATTCGGCACCGGCAACCGAAACATTGAAATGACCGGCGAAGCCTATTTTGAGGTTAAACATATGAGCGAAATTCCGTTTACCATTTCAGGTGGAGAAGCCAGAATTCAGGTACTTGGAACACAATTCAATGTAAGGGCCTTGCCCAATGAAGATCAGGTTACTGTAGTGCTTACTTCAGGGAGCGTTTCGCTTTGGTTTGACGCAAACAACAAAAAATCAACCATCCTAAAGCCAGGTGAGAAAGCAGAAATGAACCTCAGGGAAAAGAAAATTGAAGCAGGGGTCAATCCTGATGTTAATTATATGGCATGGAAAACCAGACAACTCAGGTTTGAGAATTCTTCACTTAATGAGGTAATGCAAGCCATCTCCGCGGTTTATGAAATTAACTATCAACCATTAAGCCAATCACTTTCAGCATGCAGACTAACAGCCAGTTTTGACAATATGCAGCTGCAGGAGGTGCTTGATGTTGTTGGCAGCACTCTTGATCTGCAATTTACTTTTGATAACAATACCATTAAAATCAGCGGACAAGGATGCAATTAATATTACTTTTTTGAATTTTATTGATTGTTAAAGGGTAAAAAGCAACCAACTCATTTGAGAAATCTGCAAACAACCTTCTTCGGAGTAATTCTGGTTTTGCTGCTTACAGCAATACCAGGGTTTTCACATGCTCAGAATTCCAAACTTTTCAGTTTCAAATCCGGCGACATCACATTGAAACAAGCGTTGGCAGAAATTGAGAAAGAAACAGGCATGACCTTTTCTTATAATCCCGAAATTCTTCCACTTACAGAAATAGTCTCTCTTAATTTTGAGAACAGTTCTCTGACAAATGTTTTGAATGTATTATTCAATCCTGTGAAAATTGACTATAAAATATCCGGAAAGCAGATTATACTTAAAAAAAGCAAAGAAAAGGAAAAAGAACAAACTGAAACTGATGGCAATGTGAGTGTGTATGGTTATATCCGCGACAGCAAAACAGGCGAAATACTGATAGGCGTGAACGTTTATGATCCTGTAACATACAGAGGTACAACAAGCAATAGCTATGGTTACTATTCCATCACACTTCCATCCGGCAATAAATCTATAAGATATTCCATGCTTGGATATTCAATTTCAGATCAAAAACTGGAACTTACAAAAGACATACGCAAGGACATCCAACTCACGGAATCCGGCATTGATATGCAGGCAGTTGAAGTGCTTTCGGAGAAAGAAATACCCGGAATGGAAATTGCCACAACCGGAGAAATTAACCTTACAGCAAACGCCCTGAAAAGGATGGCTGGGTTTGCAGGAAATACAGATGTACTAAAAACATTGCAAATGGTACCCGGAATCAGTGCCTTTGGCGATGGTTCAGCATTCTATTTTGTGAGAGGTGGCACACAGGATCAGAATCTGCTGATGATTGATGATGCACCGGTTTTTAATCCGGCACATCTTTTTGGTTTCTTCACAGCCATAGCACCCGATGCGGTTAAAGATGTAAAAGCATACAAAGGAGACTTTCCTGCTTCGTTTGGTGGCCGATTGTCCTCAGTAATTGACATCCGCGCCCGTGATGGTAATATGAATAAAATTGGTTTTTCGGGAAATCTGGGTATTTACACTTCCGACCTGACTCTGGAAGGCCCGGTTATCAAAGAAAAAAGCTCTTTTATCTTCTCCGGAAGAAAATCAAACCTGAACTGGCTCAACAATAACCCGGAAAACGGAAGAAGCTTTACCATTGACTTTTTTGACCTCAATGCTAAACTTAACTTCAAAATCAACAATAATAACCGCTTGTTTTTTACCTTTTTTACGGGTAAAGACGACTTTAGCAGAATCACCAACGGCACAGTAAAAACATTCGGAATTGACTGGGATAACACTACTGCTACCCTGAGATGGAACCATATTTTTAACCCCAGACTCTTCTCCAACACAACCTGGGCAGGAAGCAGGTATAATTATTACTTATATATATCAAGGCAGGAAGACGATTACTGGAAATCTTCCATAGAAACGAGCACAATAAAAACCGATTTTACCTGGTATCATGAGTCTGCGCACACCATCAGATTTGGCGCTGAATTGGCTTTATACCGCTCAAACCCGGGCAATGTCCATTTTTCTGATGAAGAAACCCAGCGTTTCGCGCCATGGGTTCCGCATTACAAATCTTTGGCTGCAAATTTTTATATTTCTGATGAAATTATTCTTACCGACAATCTGCAACTCAGGGCAGGCCTTCGTTTTAGTTCATGGAGAAACCTGGGTGAAACCAATGTGTACCTTTATGACGAATCACATCAGGTTTATGATACAATTACCGTAGCCAAAGGCAGCTATTATTCTCCATATTACAATCTTGAGCCACGACTAAATCTGGTTTGGAATATTTCAAAATCAATCAACTGGTCGGCCGGCTACAGCCGAACAGCCCAATACCTGCAAATGCTCTCCAATTCGGTTAGTCCGTTTACCTCACTTGAAGTATGGGCTCCATCAGGACCCAATATTCTTCCTCAGAAAGCAGATCAGGTTACTTCCGGGTTTTTATTCAAGTTACCTGATAATGTTTCTTTCAGCGCTGATGTATTCTTTAAAAAACTGCACAATCAGATAGATTATGCCGACCATGCCAACATGCTGTATAATCCACTGATTGAAGGAGAACTAAGATATGGATTTGCCAATGCCCATGGAGTTGAGCTGTTGCTGCGCAGAACCGAAGGCCGCGTGGCTGGCTGGATAGGCTATACCTGGTCAAAAGTAAGCAAGCAGATTGATGGAATTAATAACAATCAACCATTCCCGGCATTTTATGACCGGCCGCACTCTTTTTTGGCCAATATTATCTTTCAGGCAGGCAAAAGGCTCGATATTTCAGCCAACTGGTGTTATTTAAGCGGACAGGCATTTACATCGCCAGTGAGCTTTATGCAGTATAATGGCTATGTGGTACCTGTTTATGGCAGCAAACACAACGACAGGCTTCCGGATTATCACCGACTGGATGTTTCATTTTCTCTGAGGCTTAACAAGCCTGAAAGAAGATATAACCATACCTTAGTTTTGGCAATTTACAATCTATATGGCCGCAGCAACCCCTTTAATATTGGGTTCAACAAGATAATGAATTCCAACGGCGATTTTGTGGTTCCTTCCGACATGAACGGAAATTACGAAATCATACCGACTCAGCTATCTGTTGCCGGCATCATTCCTTCAGTGAATTACACCTTCAAATTCAGATAAAAATGAAAACACCGGGGCTTTTTGTTTTTCTGATTTTCACAATGTTTTGCTGTATTTCATGCGAAAAAGCTGCCGATTGGCCATTGCAAAGCGTTGAACTGAATAAAATTGTGGTGGATGGTATGATCACAAATGAAATCAAAAAACATGAAATCAGGCTATCTTTTCCGACAGAACAACCCAATCAAAATCCATCTCCCGTATCGGGAGCAACAATTCAGATAAGCTCAGCAGATGGAATTATGGCTTTTGATGAAGACCCGCAAAGGCCGGGGGTTTATGCTGCCAGGCAAGCCTTTGCCGGCAAAGTGGCAAGAACATACACTCTTCTTATAAACTACAATGGCAATATTATTACAGCCAAAGACATCATGTATCCGGCCATTGATTTCATTTTTTTAAGGTACATCAGACACAATGATACAGGATTGTTCAAAATGGCATGGGTAACAAATCCTTATAACCCCAACCGACCGGCCATGTACGAAGTCATACTCGACTGGTCAGATATTGAGGGTTATAAAAATCTTCCTGACGAACAAACCACAGCGCGTTTGCTTTATTATTCGCTTCCAACACTTGATGTAAGCCAGATTTTTGCCCCATCAGCCGAAACCGTACTTTTCCCCCCGGGCACCATAATTACTGAACGCCGGCACTCTCTCAGCCCCCAACATGCCGATTATCTTCGTGCGCTTTTATCGGAAACCACCTGGCAGGGTGGCTTTTTTAATACAGCTGCAGCAAATATCCCCTCAAATATTAGCAGCGGTAATCTGGGTTTTTTCAGCTGTTGTGCTGTAACTACCAAAACCGAGATTGCAAGAAAACTTTTGCCCATTGAATTATTATCAAAATAATTCCAAACGCAACCTACTGTAATTGTGCAGTTTAAAAATATTTTCAGTTTTTTATCCAATTTAAATCAGGGTTAAAACACATTTTGGTGTATTATTTACAAAGAACCCCGGCACAAGCTGAAAACAAAATTTGTAAACAATCAAAACTCAAAAAAAATGAAAGCACAAAATCTTTTTAAAATTGCTTTACTGTCGCTTACCTTGGCTGCATTCACATTAACTTCCTGCAAAAAGGACGATTTGCAAACTGGCAGTAACGACCCGGAAACTCTGACACAACTTTCAACTGACGAAGCCAATCTTGAGGACATATCCAATGAAGCTTTGCAGGATGTTGAAGGAGTATTGAGCTACAATGGCGGTAACCTTAAATCTACAGAGCGCATTCCATGCAATGCCACAATTGATTCAACCAGTGTAATCAATGATACCATCACCATTTACATTACCTACGACGGATTGTCATGCAATGGCCGCCGCTACAGAACCGGTCAGGTACAGATAAAAAAGCATGTTGGCTCATATTGGGGCATGGAAGGCGCAACTGTGAATGTTAAATACATCAACTTTAGTGTTACCCGCGTAGGCACAGGACAGACTGTGATTTTGAACAGCAACAAAACCTTCACCAATGTAACCGGAGGATATATCTTTATGCTTGGATACAACAATTTCACTACCCTTACTCACCGCGTTGAAGGATACATGTCAGTTACTTTTCCGAACACAACCACCCGCACCTGGAATGTGGCCCGTCAGCGCACTTACACCGGCACACGCGGTAATCTGGTTCTAACCATTGATGGTTTTGGTACATCAGGCGAATACAACAATCTGGTAGTTTGGGGAACCAACCGAAATGGAGAAGAATTTTTTACCACCATCAGCCAACCAGTTGTAATAAAAGAAAGTTGCGGATGGGATCCGGTATCAGGAATCAAATCGCACGAAATTCCATCTGTTCAAAAAAGCGCAACCGTTACTTTTGGATTCAACAGCGCATATCAACCTATTGAGCCAGACGAATGCCCGACACATTATAAAATAGACTGGGTTAACGGAACATACACTGGTTCAGCATTTTTGCCACTAAGATAAGTTTAACAGATTAAAGTATAAAAGCGCCTTAATGGCGCTTTTTTAGTTTTTAAAGGCAGATTCTTGTTACCGTTTAATAATATTCTTATTTTCGGCAGATGAAACCTTCAAGTATTACATGCACGCGCTCAGGCCAATTACTTTCAAAACAGTGTTTCTCCTTTCTGCTGGCTGACCTGAACCACCCACCCGACTGCTGGAAATAATTTGAATATGGAATTAATGCAGCTACTTCTTAAAATACTGATTCTAAGAGCAAAGCGTGTGCCTGTAATTTTTATAATTATTTTGGCAACTGCTTCGTTTTCGGCTGCATCATCAGAAAAGTGGCCTAATGCCATTAATGATCCTTATAAAAAGTTCAGGATATTAAACACCCAAAATGGCCTGAGCGCCAACAGAATTACAGATATTATTCAGGACAATTATTTTTATGTCTGGATCGCAACTACCAACGGAATAAACAGATTTGACGGATCGCGAATTAAAAAATACGGAACCAATGAAAAGAATACCGCAGCATTTTCTTTTGGTACAGTTAGCTGCATCAGTCAGGACAACTCTGGCAATATTTGGGCCGGCAGCGAGAAAGGCCTTTTAAAACTAAACCGGAACACCGACACATTTGAAAAGAAAAAGCTTCAGTTAAATGGCTTTAATGAATTGTATATCAGGGCAATGCTTCATGAGAATGATTCACTTTTGTGGCTTGATTCAAAAGAAGGATTACTGGTTTTATACAATAAAAACAAAGAAGCCGTTGTTGAAACCTATCAACACCCCGAAATATGGCAGCACTATTACCTATATCATGCACTATACCAGGACAAGGCCGGTGTTATATGGCTGGGAGGAAGAGGCATACACCCGATGTTTCTTGACCCGGAAACAAAAAAAATCAGGTCACTCCCTGTAGGCAATGAACCCGGACAAAAACCCAGAGCCGACGTTTCAGCATATCTTGAAGACAAAAATGGCAATTTCTGGATAACCGGAAATGATGGGATATTCCTGTTTAACAGGGATTCACTAACATTTTCACGAAAATTAAGAGTGACTACTTTTTCTGTTACAGAAACAAATTCAGGTGAACTATGGCTTGGCACAGGTAGTGGAATTTATATTTATGATCCTGACAAAAAATCGCTTGTTCACATCAGCGCCGATATCAATAATCCATATTCACTTCCCTCTGATCATGTCAACTGTATTTACGAAGACCCTACCGGCACAATTTGGGCTGGCACCGACGAAGGCGTAGCTATCTTCAGAAATTCCAGCAGGTTAATCAGAGCTCTTTATCACATTCCCGGAAATACAAAAACTATAGCATCTGACCAGATTACTGCTCTCTCAATTTATAACAATAATCTTTGGATTGGCCACAAACAACATGGAATTGACATCCTAAACTTCGAAAACGGTTCAATAGAAAACATAAAAACAACTGTTGCTAAAAAGAATTTAAAGTCAGACAAAATCAGATGTTTTTATGAAGACAGCAAGGGAGATATGTATATCGGGCTTTGGGAAGGAATAGGTTTTGCCCGAAAACTAAAAGAAACGGAATCCTTTGAATTGTTTACTAAACAGAAAAAAAGTCGTGAAATTGATTGGTACAATGACTTTACAGAAGACAATTCCGGAAACTTTTATGTTGGATTTTGGGGAGGAGATGGCTTACAGTTGTTCGACCGAAAAAAAGGCACTTTTAAGGAATCATTAAAAAACCGACTTCAAATGCCTTTTGAATCCAGATTAATCACAAGGCTGTATAAAGATACTGATGGTTTAATTTGGATCGGCACCACCAATGCAGGTATTCATGTTTACAATCCTGAGAATGGAAGCGCAAAGCATCTTTACAAATTAGAGGGAACAACATTTGAAAATCAAGTTATTAATGATTTCTTCGAAGATGAATACAACAGAATATGGGTAGCAGCTGATAGTTTATATTGTTTCGATCCCAAATTTGAAAAGTGGAGTGTATGGGGGAAGGATAAAGGCCTTGCATCATCAAAAGTTTATCAAATTGTTCCTGACCTAAGCGGAAATCTTTGGCTGGGCACAGATAAAGGCATTCTCTGTTTTAACCCTTTATGGAATTTCAGCATTTCTTTTCCCGATTTATCTGTTTATGAAATGAATGAAGAAATGAATGCAGGATTGCTGGCCGAAAATGGAGAATTAATTTTTGGAAGCAAGAAAGGACTTTGCATCTTCAACCCCGGGCAAATTCTATCAGCCAGCAAACTACCTGAAATATTCATATCAGGGGTCAATATTAAAGGTATTCCTGTAGCATTTAATCCCGAAGGATTTAATAGCCTGCAACTGAAACACGACGAAAACTTCTTCGGGGTTGAATTCAGCAACTCAGATTTATCAGCCACCGATGCATATGCTTTCAGATATAGACTGAATCCCCTGGAAGACAACTGGACTTACTCCGGAAAAGGCTCAAATACAGCAAGATACACCAACATTCCCTCTGGTAATTATATTCTCGAAATTCAACTTGCGCACGACTCAGGCAACTGGGAGCAGATTAAAAGCCTCTCTCTTGAAGTTAATATAGATAAACCGTTCTGGAATAAAAACTGGTTTTACTTTTTAATTTCTATTACTTTTTTGGCATTAATGTATTTCATTATCAAAGAAGTTTTGCACCGGCAGTTTATTCATCGTAAAAATTCTGAACTTAAGGAGAATCTGCTTCGTGCCCAAATTAACCCTCATTTTATCTTTAATGCATTGGTGGCTATTCAAGGCTTTGTGTATAAGAATGAGAACATTGAAGCAGGCAAATACCTGGGCGAATTCTCCAAACTTATCAGATTAACCCTTGAGAATACGCGCAAAGAATACATTTCTCTTACAAAGGAAATTGAGTTTCTGGAGTATTATCTAAAACTGCAACAATTAAGGTATTCCGGAAAATTTGATTTTCAAATTGAGGTTGACGACAATATAGAAACCGATTTGATAGAAATCCCTCCGATGTTGACACAACCTTTTATTGAAAATTCTATTGAGCATGGCCTTGCAGAAAAAGAAGGCAAAGGGAATATCAATATAAAGATTGTTGCTGAAAATGACTTTCTGGAAATCTCCATTTCTGACAATGGAATTGGAAGAAAATTATCTCAAATAAAAAGAACTTCAGCTTTCAGGCATAAATCTTACGGCACTGAGATTACTCAGGAAAGACTTGACTTTCTGAGAAAGAAATACAGCTATGATGCCAGCTACAAAATAGATGACCTGTCTGACGACTCAGGAAAACCCAGTGGAACTCTTGTTTACTTTAAAATTCCAATTATTTCAAAACCCCTATCATGAAAATGAGAGCAGTAATTGTTGACGATGAAGCGCATGCACGCAATACACTCAGGGCGATGCTGGAAATTTATACACCAGAAATTGAAGTAATTGCTGAAGCTCATGATGTTCTTGGCGCCTTGAAAGTTATTAAGGAAGTACAACCGGATGTAATATTTCTGGATATAAACCTGGGAAGTGGCAGTGGGTTCGATGTGCTTCAACTGACACCTGACCCAGATACTCTGAAAGTCATTTTTGTAACCGCTTACGAGGAATACGCCATCAAGGCATTTAAATTCAGCGCATTGGACTATTTGGTTAAACCCGTTCTACCTGATGAGCTCATAAGCGCCTGCCAGAAAATTTGCAAGAATAATACAAGAGCGGTCAACAAATTTCAGGTTGAAGTTGCCGGAAATATTCTTAATTCTGAAACAGGGAATAAAAAAATTGTCCTTAAAACCAGCGAAGCCATGCATCTGGTGCCGCTTGATGAGATTATCCATTGCAAATCAGACGACAATTACACCCTGTTTCAGTTGACCGGTAATCGCAGTATTCTTGTATCCAAAACCCTGCGCGAGTTCGAGGAATTATTATCTCCTTCCGGATTTGTAAGAGTGCATAATTCACATCTGATAAATCAAAAGCATATTTTATTTTTCGACAAGCGCGATGGCGGATTTATTATTATGAAAGACGAAGCCAGAATACCGGTTTCTTCCCGCAAAAAGGACATGGTTGTTCAACTAATTCAGAACATGGAGAACATTTAACCTATTCATTATTCCCGATTTACCTTTGGTTAATTAAATACAGTATCAATATCTGAAACTCCAGGTTTCAAATCCTCAATCTAATCAGGCATATACTCATTTAGAACGGGCAAATTCTAATCTGCTCAAAAATTACTTTTTTACACTTATACATTTACCAAAAATCTTAAAATCCAGTCTTATGAAAAAGCTATTATTTTTTCTTGGTTTTATTGCCTTTGCCACATTAGCATCCGCACAAACTGTAACACTATCAGGAACCCAGAACAAGGGTACTGCTGGAAAAAATGCTGAATTGAAAAGCACCCCTGTGAAAATAACCAAAACTATGAAAATTACCTCAGTATCAGGTGAGTGCGAAGGGTTTTGGATAGTAAAGGACAATGTTACTATTCATACTTTTTACGACAACAAAAAACCCGTTGGCACTCAACTGAAACCAGGAACCTATTACGTATACCCCAACCTTAAGAAAAACTCGAATTCAGCCTCAGTCACATTAAGCCTGCAGTAAAAACAGGTAATCCGGCCGCATTTTCAATGAAATATCCCATTGAAATGCGGCTTTATAACTCCAATTGCCATGAAAAGCTCCATTTTCATCTTTTTGCTCGTAATTATTTTTTCCGTAACATCTTACGGACAAAACAGCAAATATGCAAAGAAGATACAGGTTGAAAGATATCTGGGCACTGCAATCAACAACGGGAAAGGATATAAATCGGGAGGAATTGACCTGGATTTCATTAATCTTCAGGAAGGAGAACATCTCGAATTTAAGGTAAAATCCGGAGTTTGCCATTCGATAACCCTTGTGGCAAAAAGTAAATACGGAGGTTGGGCAACCATATACCAGGGAGCACCTAAAATGCTAACCTATGATCAATATTTTAAAAGACACTTAAAAAATACTCAGGTATCGGGATTCAGAATTTCTGTAAATGGCGCTCACGGGCAATACGACAGACAAAAATGCGAAATTGACGTTTTTACCGTTCAATGGGAAGAACCAGGAAGAGAACATTACATTGTATTAACTGAACAGGATAGTCTGGTTGAAGGTGGCCGTAAAAATACCGAAAGCCACTACAGGGGAGTAGCACTTGATGGCGTTTCAACCCTCGATATTGATTTTCAACTACCTAACAATCCAAGCATCATTATTTACCCTCCTGAAATAGGCAAACTCGAAGCCAAAGGGTCAACTTCATTTGCTAATGACAATGATAATCCCACTAAAGGTCACAAAATATTGAAACTCAATGATAGAGGAAAAGGCAGTATAACTTATATACCTCCTCAATATATCGAACCACATATATGGTATAAACTCAAATCAGAAAAAGATTTTTCATTCCAGGACTATATCAGGGATTACACCGATAACAAGTCCCGTAATGTATTCATCTATTACAAATACATTGATCACCTGGCGAATGTAGTAACTGATTCTATTCAAATTGAATTAATTAAACCGACCCTTGTATTTGTACATGGATTTTTAGGCGAGGGAACTACCTGGAGCGATATGGCAGGAAGGTTTGAAAACCTTCAATATACAACTTTCAGGGCTGAATATTATGCAGGAAAAGATGAAAGTATAGAGGAACAGTCGGAAAAGCTTGCTTCAGACATTCAAAAAGAATTACTTCACCTGAGAAGAAGTGGTTACAAGGCTGCAAAAGTAGACTTGATATGCCATTCAATGGGAGGCCTGATTGCTCGTAATTACTTGTATAACAAAGATTTGTATACCCAACAATTTGTAAGAAAACTTATTACTGTTGGCACACCCCATCATGGTGTAAATGACTTTGGCTATTATATGGGCAAGATGGGTGCTTTGTGGCTTCGCAAACACAAAAAAGCAATTGAACAATTACACGAGGATAGCAATTTTCTGAGGGAACTAAATGGAAAACCAGCATCGGGGAATAAAGGCCTGGAATTTGAATTTGGAAACATTTATGTTGTGCCCTGGGATGGAATTACCTACGCTAGTTCAGCATATATTAATGGTGTTACAAGCTATAAATTGCAGGACCTGTGGCATTCAGAGTCCATTCGTGAGAATTCAATTACAAATAGCAGAGAAGTAAGGAATGTAATTTTTGAATGGCTTGAAACTCCGATCAAGACGCTGCCACTACAGAATATCCATATGGAAATATCGAGCGGTGAGCGACAAAGCATTGAAACCTCTTACATTGAGCCCATAACAGAAGATACTATTATTTCTTTTGTTGGAAAATTTCCCGCCGAATTAAGAACAACGGAGAGCGTAAGAGCCTTTCGCGGAAATTGTGTTATTACAATCAAAAAAGGAAATGAAGTATGGGGAAAAATTTATATGCGTAAGGGAGCGTATCTGAGAATAGGTCAATGTACCCCTGATTATATGTCAATTCAAATGATGCAGGGAAAAGCTCAGTTCAACAGTTTTAACAAAGGCGGGCATTTTCAGGTATACATGTCTGCAATCAACTACTATACAGGAAAAACCGAAGGCGCCACTTACAATATTGATCTGACTCCTGTAGTGATCGGAAAAAATACTGAATTCATTGTCGAAACAGAAAACAACAAAGTCAATTCTTATAGTCTTGAAGGAGAAGTAATCCTTATAGACGGCAGAAGTGAAGCTGGCCGGGAAATAGTCTTTTCAACCGGACAAGGCGTGATTTTAAATAATATCGAAACAAAAATCATGAGTTCTCTTCCTGAAGAAAAGTGGTGGATTGAGTTGGTTGATAATGAGAACAATAACGATGAAGATAATATTAGTACAGAGTCAATAAATAAGAAAGACGATAATCTATTGCTTGGATATATAATCCTGGGTTTGATTACTGCACTGAGTATCCTGATAATCATAGTGGTTATCAGGAAAATAAAAAAACTCATCAAAAAAAACTGAACCAATGAAAAACCTGAAAAAACTCCTTCAAATCACCATAATTACCATTCTTTTTGCTGGATGTTCAGGCAAAAAAATGGATATCTCCGGAATCGTAACCAACACACATAAGCAGCCACTGTCAGGAGTTTATGTATTTGCCGGCACACAAATGGTACAGACGGACGAGGATGGCACCTTTATATTTGAATCCGTTGATGCCGGAGATGCCCGCCCCTTGATAAAATTCAGCAAAAAAGGATATTTTACCCTGCAGAGGTCGCTCAATGCCGATGAAGAAATTAATCAGATAAGAGTACAATTAATTGAATACCAAGATACTGAACATGTAAAATCATTCACATTCCGCAGTGAGCAGGATGAAGCTTTGATCGAGTCCGGCACAGGGGCAATGCTAAATATTAAAGCATCAGCAATTGAAGGGAACTCCATTAATGCATCCGTTCACTTTGCCAGCCTTGACCCTATGGATGTGAACCAGATTTCAAAACTACCAGGGGGTGATTTTAAGGCTGGCGACCCTCAGAAACCAGGACGTTTGAGATGCTATTCAATCGCAATGGTTGAAATCATTTCAGCTGAAGGGAAAACTCTCAACCTTAAAAACAATGGCAGTGCCCGAATAAAATTTCCCATGCCTCAATCCCTGGCATCCAACCCTCCTCAATCTATTGATCTGTGGCACTTTAATGAAGCAAACGGTATTTGGGAAGCAGGTGGAAGTGCCATCTTGAAAGAAGGACACTATCTTGCAGATGTCACACATTTTAGTTCCTGGGGGATTGGCGAAGCGAGTGAAGATGTTGCATTTCTTGAGGGCCGGGTAACCGATCGCAACGGAAGGGGCGTTTCCGGAGTGGAAATAAGTGCAGACCAGACTGCTGTAATTACTGATGAATATGGCTATTACAAAGCAGTGATTCCAGCATTGAAAGAGTGTAAAATAGAAATGAACTACCGCGGATTTATGATTTCTCTGCTTAGCGAAGCTGTAGAACCCGGCAATAAAACCAAAATGGACCTTTCTGTTCCTCCCATGACCTATATTAAAGGTGAGGCCATCGGATGCAATGGCAAAGGAACTCCTGCCCTGATAACTATCACGTGGGAAGACGAGGACTTCTCACAAATACATACCAGAAACGGAATTTTTGAACTTTCGCTTCCCTCCGTGGTAACATCCTTCAATCTTACAGCAAAAAGCAAGAAATTTTCAGTAAAAAAATCACTTCAGAATAAAAATGCTCAGGCTGCAATCAATATAGGAAAGATTATTGTCTGCAGCGAAGAGAACCAGGATGAGCAAGCAGATAATCGCAAAAAAGATGGCTCAGAAATTCATGATGGCAAAAACAACGGCAAAAAAAATAACGATGCAAAAAACGAAAAGAAACCCCAAAAACAACAGGGTCCTATATTGTTCTGGATGGAGGCACCTTTGATGATTTACGAATATTACTGGATAAAAACACCAAATCTTTCAGAGAACAACACTACAATCACGGCTCAGCTACTACAGATATTATCTTGAATATTGAAGCAGAATCAACTACCAGTAAAGACTTTTCCTGGTATCTCTATATTCATGAATTTAAACCCGGAACTTACAAAGTCCGGCCTCCAGAAATTTCGCAACCCGCGGGTATTCAAATATATTCCGGAATAAGAATAAATGGCTTTGAAATTTCTTTCAGAGATATGGAAGTCAAAATCAACTCCATTGGAGATATAGGGAAACCCATTTCAGGAAGTATCATTTTCAGGGAAGGTACATACCGCAACCCTGCAACCAACGAATTATTCCAAAATATCTCTGCGGTAGGGGAATTTTCGATAATCAGAACTCAATAATTCATCTTAAAACCAAAGAAAAATGAAAAAATCAATGATTCTGGCATTCGCCACAATTGGATTTGCTTTTGTAATGCACAGCTGCAATGTTTCAACAGCGCGCATAACTGATGTAATGGTTTGCGAATCGGTTACCGACAATCTTTGTCCGGCAGACCAACCTGTATTCTC